>JAJUHI010000063.1 GCA_029267955.1 Sporobacter termitidis
CAGCCTCGGCTGCTGACATACTCATCTCTCTCACTCTCAGGCTGGCGAAAACCGCTCTTTCGGCAGCCCGCTTTGCCATGCCCGTTTTTCACCGCCTATTTCCCTTGCTTTTTGCTCTTGACTTTCATTAGCAGGTTTCGGATAGTCAAATGAACAGCGTGAGAAGGAGCAGAAAAAAGCTGCTCCCCAAGGTTGAGGAGCAACTTAAGTCTGACGCAGATAACCACGCGGCGCGCTTACTCCGTCAGACCGCCCGGCGGCCCGACAAAGTAAACCGCGGCGCGGCCTACGATGCATAGCAATGTCCCAAACCCAGGGTGTTCAGTGTTAACAGGTCTCCCGACTTGGCTTCATCCTACTAAGGCGCCTTCCCACCCGCATGCGGGTAGTGACATGTATGCCCTTTCGTCAGCTTCACGGTTACTGGGATAGTCCGGAAATTTCATCCGCGTTCCCTCAGCGAAGACTCCTTCGCCTGCCGGGGCAAAAAGCTCGGTACAAAGCCTCTTGCCATGGCATTAACACAGGCTATTCATTTTTTGTCATTGTAGCACACGGGTAATTTTGCGTCAATACGCAGTTTGAGGATGTGAAAAAAATATGAAAACGGGTATTGACATATGAAATTATATGAAATATAATGAA
Source organism: Sporobacter termitidis (assembly GCA_029267955.1). Taxonomy (GTDB): domain Bacteria; phylum Bacillota; class Clostridia; order Oscillospirales; family Oscillospiraceae; genus Sporobacter; species Sporobacter termitidis_A. The sequence continues at coordinate 646 of JAJUHI010000063.1, forward strand.
AACAACGGAAACAATGTGCGCAGTCGTTTTTCATCTTTCATCTTAAAGGAGGTAGCGGACAGCGATGAATGAGTATGAAGAGCTCTATACGGTGGATGATATTGCGAAAATGACGTCTTTAACCTCGCGGACCATACGCAATTACCTGAAGGACGGCAGCCTTCAGGGGAAAAAAATCGGGGGACAATGGAGGTTTACCATGAAGGACATTGAAAGGCTGTTTAACCACAATAGCGTCGCGGAAGAGATCAAAAAGAACAACAGGCAGGATGTCCAGGACTTCATGGACGGCGTCGGGCCGGAGTTTGACGGCGAGATTCAGGTCTGCACCATCGCTGATTACTACTGCGGCGACGCCGCGGCGGGCAAAAAGATGTGCGATAAGCTCATGACCGTCATCAACGACCCGGACGGCAATTTCCCTATGGCAAAGCTTCATTACGACTATATCGAAAAAGAGCAAAAAGCGCGTTTTGTACTTTTTGGCACACCCGACTTTATCATCAGGACGCTGGAACTGATGAAGTAATGGAAAAGGACAGCGCGCCTGCCGTCGTGTCAGGCGCGCTGTCTACTATATCTTAATTTCGCCCTCCAGGTACAGGGCGGCCTTGCCGCCGATTTCCACACAGCTGCCCAGGTGGCGGCAGTACAACGTGCCGCCGCGCTTTGACAGCTGCCGCGCCAGAAGTTCCGATTTGCCGAGACGCTCGGCCCAGAAGGGGATCAGCGTGCAGTGGGAGGAGCCGGTGACCGGGTCCTCGGGGATGCCGGCGTTGGGGGCGAAAAAGCGGGAGACAAAGTCGCAGCCGCCGCCGCGCGCCGTGACGATAACGCCAAAGACGCCCTCCATTTTGCCCAGCAGGGCAAAATCGGGGGACAGGCGCCTCACCGCGTCCTCGCCGTCGATAACGGCCATCAAATCCCGCGACTGGTATGTCTCCGTCACCCGGACGCCCAGCGCCGCCTCCAGCAGCGCGGGCTTGGGGCAGGGGGCCGGCGCGCGGCTGGGGAAATCCATGAGGTACCGGTCGTTATCCCTCGTAACGGTGAGCCGGCCGCTGAGGGTTTCAAAGTGGACGGTGTGCAGGCTCTTATCCACAAAATTGGTCAGCACGAAGGCGCTGGCCAGGGTGGCGTGGCCGCACAGGTCGATCTCCGTCTCGGGGGTAAACCAGCGCAGGTCGTAATACCCGTCGCGCCGGACGACAAAGGCGGTTTCCGGCAGATTGTTTTCCGAGGCGATCTTCTGCATTAAGCCGGCGTCCAGCGGACCCTCCGGCAGACAGACGCCCGCCGGATTGCCGCCGAAGACGGCGTCGGTAAACGCATCCACGATATAATACTTCATCATTTCACTCTCCAAATGGCAATCTGACAAACTGAATGGAAGCATTATACAGCAAAAAAGAGCGCCGGGCAATCCGGCGATATGATTTTCCGCAAAAATATGGCGGGGCGGCCGGGATGGCCGCCCCGGCTGATTGTAATATCCTAACGCTATACATAATCGATGACGAGCGAGCCCAGAGAGACGTTGCCGGTGACGGTGATCTGCGGCGCGTCTTCGGCGGCGGGTTTGCCGCGGAAGCTGCTTGTGACGCTGCCGATGCCGCTGTGGAGTTTTTCCTCCACCCGCCAGGACCTGGGGAAGAAGAGCTTTATTTCGCCAAAGCTGCAGTCCACGAAAATCTCCGCGCCCTCCGGGGCCAGGTGAACCTGGTCAAAGTAAACCTCCAGCGCGCCGAAGTTGCAGTAAAACTGGCCGCCCCGGAGCGCGTCGGCGTGCAGGTATTTGCTGGACGCGCCGAAGGAGACCTTGACGTAGGGGTTGTTGTCGTCAATGTCCTCCACGGTCCGGTAGTCCCCGTTGCCGCCGGCGACCCGGCGGCAGACGGCGGCGTTCTTCGGGCGGGTGCGGAAGATGGTGTGAAAGCCGATGGCCAGGAGCACCGCGGCCAGCAGGAGCAGCCAGGGCGAGATGTACACCAGCTGCAGCGGCAGCTGAAAGAGGATGTAGCCCAGGGCCAGCGACACGAAAACGCCGAAATAGTTGAGGCGGACGAGGCTTTGGAAGAAGACGGCCGCCAAAAGGACGGCGGCGGCGATCGTCCAGAAGCCGATATGGGCAAAGCTCGTCACCTGGCTGGCGATGACGAACACCGCCGCCGCAACGAAGAAGATGCCCCAGAACCAGTTGCCGTGTTTCATATAAACCTCCAAATTATACTTATACTGCCGAATTTCTGATGTTTGATTATACAGATGATGAAGACCTGCCGCCGGCGGACGCCAGGCGGTCGCGCAGCCGGTGGTAATAGTGCCGCGATACATATATTTTTTTGTGGCTGCCGGAAAACTGGACCAGACTGGACGCCGTCAGGTTCCGGGTGACGGAGATGATCCTGCGGACATTGACGATGGCGGATTTGGAGACGCGGATGAAGTCCCTGGGGAGCATTTCCTCCAGCTCGTACAGGCGGAACTTAATGCGGTAGGCGTCGTCCGCGGTGTGGGCGTAAATGTGCTCGCCCTCGGTTTCAAAAAACAGGACCAGCTCCAGAGGGAAAAAGAACTCCTGATTATCCTTGAAAAAAGTGATTCGCTCTACGGATTGGGTCTGATCGAGGATAAACTGATGGATTTTACGAATGGTGTCGTCCGCCCGGCCGCAGCGGATGATCACCTCGTCCTCCTCCAGCTCCCCGACGACTTCAATGCGTATTTTCACCGAATCACCCCCTGTGCCTTGATTATAACCTGCAAGGTTTTTAGTTCAATATCTTTTTGCCAGCAGGTGACATTATGCCGCCAACAGGTTATAATTTACCGGTGACATGACGGCGGAAAACAGCCGGCTTGCGAAAATGCCTCTTTTTTTAGGGCTATTGGAAAAATGACAAAGACGGGCGGCTTTTTTTGACGCAAATCAAAACGGAGGAGCGACTTACCCCGGCGTGTCCGGCTTTATAACGGCGGTTTGTTTTGTTTTTGCGAAAACCATCAGCCTCAATCAAAAAATAATGGTGTTTAAGCTAAAGACACAAAGCCCGGCGAAGATTTAATATAGAGACAGATGGCGTTTAAATTACACCGGCGTCAAAGCGCCGGCGATAACGGAGGATTTATGCTCACTGCAAAACAGAATTTTCTCGAAACAATCAAAAAGGGCGGGAAGCCCGACCGGCTGGTCAAGCAATTTGAAGGCACGGTACTGTTGCTGGGAGACCCGGTGAATTTTTATGTCCGGGGCCAGCGGGTGAAGGGTATGCCCCCGAAAAAGGACCTGTGGGGGACGACGATTGTCTGGCCGGAGGACTCCCCGGCGGCCATGCCCCATGTGACGGAGGAGACAAAGGTAGTAAAGGATGTGACGCGCTGGCGCGATTACGTCACCGTCCCGGATGTTCTGGCCAACTGCTCGGCGCAGGAGCTGTGGGAGCCGTACCTTGCGGAGGCGGCGAAAATCAACAGGGAAGAGAACCTGCTGATGATGTTCGCGCCCACCGGCATCTTTGAGCGGCTGCACTTTCTCATGGGCTTTGAGGACACGTTTATCAACCTGATGACGGAGCCGGAAGCGATGGAGGAACTGTGCGAGGCCATCGGCCAGCACTGGTACGACGCCTTCACGCTGATGGTGGAGAAGGTGAAGCCGGATATCATCCTGTCCCACGACGACTGGGGCAGCAAGCAGAACCTGTTCATGCAGCCGGACACCTGGCGGCACTTTATCAAGCGCAACTACATGAAGCCGTACCAGTACCTGCACGACAACGGCGTTATCATCATGCACCACTCAGACTCCTTCCTGGAGCCGATTGTGGAGGACATGATCGACCTGCACATTGACATCTGGCAGGGCGTTCTGCCCCAGAACGATATTCCGAAGCTCCAGAAGCAGATCGACGGGCGCATGGCCCTCATGGGCGGCATCGACGCCGCCATCGTCGACAGGCACGACTCCACGGAGGAGGAAATCCGGACGGAGACGCGCCGCGTCTGCGAGGCGTACGCCGCCGCCGGGAACTTTATCCCCTGCATTACCTACGGCGGCCCGGGCACCATCTATCCGGACGGGGACCGGTTTATCAACGATGAGATTGACCGGTACAACAAGGAGCATTTTGGCATATAACAACAGGGTTACCAGCGCAGCCGGCCGCCGCAGCGGCCGGCTGTTTTTTGCCGCGCAGGGTACTCAAGATTGCCAAAAAAATAACGATATGTTGTTTTAAAGTGAGAAAATTGTGATGACTTGCTGAAAAAAGTACGGCTTTCGTCTTTACGTTCCGGAAATATTGCTATATAATAACTTCCGCAAGTAACTTGAGCGGAGCATACTAAAGCCCTGCGGTCTTAAACCCTTCGGGCTTACTAAATCTTAAACCCTTCGGGTTTAAGATTGGCACAAACGGTCGCCGTCGGGTTATCGTGTCAGAAATTCAACTTGAGGAGGCGCTGTTATGATCGGTGAGAGAATCCGTCCCGGCCAGATCAAGGAAGAACTGATCCCCGTCAACATCAATGAAGCGATTGTTAGGGACAGCGTTTCGAGAATTTCCAAGGAGCTGGGCGCCTGTCAATGCGAAGCCTGCTTTGCCGACGCCTGTGCCCTGGCCTTAAACGAGCTGCACCCCAATTATGTGACGACAAAAAAGGGCGCGCTCCTGACGGAGTTAACGGCAACGACGATATCGAAACAGGCCGACATCATCGTTGAGGCGACAAAGGCCGTGATGAAAGTTATGAAGAACCCCCGCCACTAAGGCGCGGTTTGACGGTTTAAAAGCAAACTGTATCATGTATAATAACAGTAAGGCAGATTAGGATGCGGATAGAGAAAGGAGCAGCGATATGCCGGATTTTGCATCACCGTTTTCTGGACTGGCCAAGGAACGTAAGCTGACCCATGCCGAACTTGTCAGAGCCATTCGGTTTATGATTGCGGCCGAGTATGAGGCGATCCAGCTGTATATGCAGTTGGCCGAATCGACGGACAACAAGCTCGCCATAGCGGTCCTCAAGGACATTGCCGATGAAGAGCGCGTCCACGCAGGCGAGTTTTTACGGCTGCTGAAGGAGCTGGACCCCGAGGAAGAAGCCTTTTACGCCGAGGGCGCCGAAGAGGTAGAGGAAGAAATCGAACACCTGGGCAAGTAACTCCAGTGACGATAAACGAAAAACGCGGCACTTAGACAAAGCGCCGCGTTTTCCGTTTATATCAGGCCATTTCAGCGTATACCCGCTCCTTGGCCACAAGGTCGGCCAGCGTGATGTTGTCCACCACGTTGCTCACCGCATTGTCAATCTGCTTCCAGACATCCAGCGCGACGCAGGTTTTGCTGCGGTGACACTTGACCGGATTGTCCTCGAGGTAGGCAACCGGGGCAAGGCTGCCCTCGATGGTCCGCAGGATCATCCCCACCGTATATTCTCTGGCGGGCCGCGTCAGCCTGTAACCGCCGTGGGAGCCGCGCACGCTTTTGACAAAACCAGCGCGGTTGAGCACCGAAATGATCTGCTCCAGATATTTTGCTGATATCTCCTGACGGTCGGCGATGCTCTTTACGGTGACGTATGTATCCGAGCCGTTTGCCGCCAGATCCAGCATCAACCGGACAGCATAGCGGCCTCTTGTTGAAATTTTCAATGTTGACCTCCTGCTTCACGTGCTTTCAGCGTTATCTATATTTCCTATTTTACAGTATGAATTCTGTGAAAACAAGGGGGCGGAGGAGAAAAGCGGAAATGCCGCGCCGGCGGACGATGGGATTTTATGCTGGCATTTGCCGTGGCTTTGTGGTATGATGCATCCGTTTCAATAAACAACGGGAGATCAGTTATGTCAACAACAAAGAAACAGCGGCGGGCGGCGATCGGCCAGATGTTCGTCTGCGCCGCCCTTTGGAGCATTGCCGGCATACTCATCAAGCTCATCGACTGGCATCCGCTGGTCATCGCGGGCTTCCGCGGGCTGTTTGCGGCGGTCACGGTGGGCGCGTATATGCTTGTGTTCAGGCAGAAGCTTCTGTTGACGAAAAACGTCTTTCTCAGCGCGTTTTTCCTGTCGGCCACCTTCATATGCTTTGTCAGCGCCAACAAGCTCACCACGGCGGCCAACGCCATCGTCCTCCAGTTTACGGCGCCGATTTTTATCATGGTGTTTTCTTCCCTTTTCTTCCGGCAGAAGTTTCACCTGTCGGATTATGTCACTGTGGCCCTGACCTTTATCGGCATCGCCGTATTCTTTGTCGGCAGCCTCCGCAACGGCGGACTGGCGGGGGACATCGTCGCCGTACTTTCCGGTATGTTCATGGCCGGCATGTACATATTTGTGGGCCGGACGGATGCCCGGGAAAAGATGAGCGGCATGTTTTTCGGCCAGGTGATAACGGCGCTGGCCGGCATCCCCTTCATGTTTTATTCCGAAACCGCGTTTACGGCGGAAGCGGTTGTTGCGGTCATCATTCTGGGCGTTGTGCAGATCGGCATCCCGTACATCCTGCTGGCCTTGGCCAGCCGGCATTGTCCGCCGCTGGCCTGCAGCATCATCGGCGCGGTGGAACCGCTCTTAAACCCGGTGTGGGTATTAATATTCGACGGGGAGCGCCCCGGCCTGTTTTCCATCCTGGGCGGGATCATTGTCATAGCGGCGGTGACGGCCCAGTGCGTCTTCCAGGACCGCAGAGCGTCGGCGGCGGCCGCGATCGCTTCGCCGGCGGAGCAGGACGCGGCCCATGAAAACGTCCTCTAGTAAGTTAAAGAGCATTCAAAAACACGAACAGGAGCCCGCGAAAGCGGCGCTCCTGTTTTTCTGTTTCGACAGCTTAGTGTCAGGCGGACGGCGATGGCGTCACAAGCTGGCTGATGCCGGTGACGCTGCTGTTTTCGTCCATAGCAAACGTCGCCTGGGCCTCGGCGTTTAAGAAATAGAGGTTGCCGTCCACCGTTGCGCCGATAAGCTGAAAGTTCTTGCCGGCCACGTACAGGTCGCCGCGGAACGTCCCGTTCCAGATGGCGCAGTCGCTGCTGTTGATCGTCATTTTCGGCGCCGTCAGCGTGTACCGGGCCGTCACGTTCCGGTTGGCGTCCTGCTCGTAAAAGGCGAGCTTTCGCTGTGACTTGGGGGGCGTTTTATTGTTCAAAAAATCGCCGTCCACAACCAGCTCCTTATCGATCGTCAGGTCGTTGAGCAAGCAGACGATCCATGTGCCGTCCTTGCTGATCGCCTTCTCAAACATCTCGGCGGTATTGACAAGAGACGCCGAGGTCACGGAATCCGACGGCGTCTGCGACGGGCCCGCGGATATGGTCTCCGCCGGACTGGCCGGGGCGGAAGGGGAAGGGGAAGGGCTCTCATGGGGCTGCGATACGCCGCAGCCCGCCAGGAGCATCAGGAGCAGCGCCGCCGCGGTGACAAGTGGCTGTTTCATTTTTTTCCTCCCATAAGCATTTTTACCGCCTTCATTATGTCCAGCAAACGATGTTCTCATGTAAGGCGTTCAAACTCGAAAAAGGAGAAAACTGTACAAAATTGGAAAAAACCATAAGCATGTTGCACAGAATTCAGGCTTTATTTTGATTGACAAAAACTGAAATGAATAAAAGGAATGGCGGGCCAAAATTAGGCATAGAGGATTATATAAGAATTCTATTGACAAAAGGGACAGGATTGTTTAAAGATAACAATATATGAATATTTGGTGAACGGTAACGGAAGCCAAAAAATGACTCGTTGGAACAGGCGTTTAAAAATCTACCGCACGGTTGATGAAAGGGGATGTGAAACACACAGCAAGAAACCGCCTCAAGCGCTGCCCGTCGACAGGATACGATAAACCGTATGGACAGACTTGTGGCATACCATGTCTAGCGTCCCATTCATTACGCGAACGAACAAGTCATTAGGGAGGAAAAAAAATGAAGAAAATTCTCGCATTCGTCATCGCAGCGATGATGCTGGCGGCAATGGTTCCCGCTGCACTGGCGGCAAGCATTCCGAGCATCACCGTCGCGGTACCGGAGATCAATGGTCTTCAGATGACCCTTACGAAAGTACAGGACAAATATTCCCATGAGGCTTTTATGTTCGATCCGAACCAGACGCCGTACTTTTTCTATTTTGAAAAGGGCGGCACCGTTACGTTCAGCAAAAAAGTCACCCTGTCGTTTGTCGATCTGACGACATATGCCACATCGACCGTAGACTATGAGGCGAATAAACCTATCACCGTTGACGAGAGCTTCACCGGTGCATCGCTTTATTTTGACGACGCGACGAAAGGGTTTGTCGGCTTTGTCAGCCTGGAGGATTCGGTCCGTGCCGGCGGTGCTTCGGCCTGTACGCTCGATATTAACGAGCTGAGCGTTGGCGCCGCCGCGCCTGCTGCGCCCGCTGCCTCTGAGCCTGCCCCCGCCGCGCCTGCCGCGCAGGAAACGCCCGCCGCTGCGCCGGAAGCCCCCGCTGCCGCTGAGCCGGAAGCACCGGCTGCGCCCGCCAATGAGGCTGCTCCCGCCGCGCCGGCCGGAGACGGCAACACGGTTTACATAACCGTTGCTGTGGACGGCAAGGTTGTTGTGGCCGCCGAGCCCCTGACAACGTCCGGTACGACGGTGGACGCGGTCCTCAAGGACGCGCACATCGCCTTTTACCCCGACGGCGAGGCCGGTTATGTTGCCGGTATCGACCAGATGTGGAATATGTTCCTGATCACCAAGTGCTGGGGTGTGACGGCGACGCCGTACGTTATCGTCAACGGGGGACCGTTGGGCTCAACCGCCAATCCCGATACCGCCGATAAAGCGCCCGTGCGCAACGGCGACAACATTATCATCTCCACATCCTCGGATACAAACGTCCCCGCCCTGGCCATTGCCCTGTCCGTTGAATTGGCGGACGGTTCGGCGACCGTGACGGCCACGAACTGGGTCCTCGACTTTTCGACCTTCACCTACAAATCCTCGCCCTTTGCTGACGCCGAGGTAACCGACCCGGCTACGGGCGCGTCCCTTGGCAAAACGGACGCCGAAGGTAAAATTACTGTGACGCCGCCGGAAAGCGGTGTTGTGGTGGTCGGCAACGTGTCGGCCATCCGGGTGGACGGCTCCGCAATCTCCGCCGAGGAGCTGGCTGCCGCCGCTGCGGAAGCCGCGGCCGCAACCCCGAAGCTGCCGCTGTTTTATGATGTGACATGGAATTTGATCATTGTCACCGTCGTCTTTATGGCTCCTGTTTTCACCGCCATCGTCGTTAACCTGTCGCACCGGAAAAAACTCGACAAAAAAGCCAGAACGGTGAAATAAGGTCCGTCGATATCGCAGTTTTTACTGAACAAAAAAGTAAAGGGGATTGCAATGAGAAAAATCATTAGGATGTTCAAGAACATATGGCAGCTGGCAACGCCATATTTTCTCAGATCCGAGGAGCGCGGCAAGGCATGGCTGCTGATCCTCGCCGACGTCGCCTGTATGGTCGTCACCGTTGCGGCAAACCTCCGGTTTACCAGATGGTACAACGACTGGACCAATGCGTTTATGAACTACAAGCAGGACCTGTGGGCCCAGCAGCTTGTGCTGTTCCTTGTCATCGCCGCGTCCATGACGCTGGCCGCCGCGGGCAAGACCTACATAGAGGGCTGGCTGGCGGTCAACTGGAGACGGTGGATGACCTCCCAGTACGTCAACGAGTGGCTGGATAAAAACAACCACTATAGGCTGCAGGTCACCGGGAATGCGTCGGATAACCCCGAGCAGCGCATTCAAGAAAACATCAATCTGTTCATTCAGAACACGATTACGTATTCGCTGCAGCTGTTACAGACCCTTGTCACGCTGGGCTCCTATATTGTCGTTCTGTGGAACCTGTCCAGCCAGATACCGCTCATGTTCGGCGGCAAAGACTACTCCTTCCCGGGCTACTTTATTGTTGTCGCGTTCCTGTGGGCGTTCTTGTCCACCTATCTGGTCCACACCTTCGGTAAGCAGCTCATCCGTATCCAGTACAACCAACAGCGGTATGAAGCCGACTTCCGTTTCGCCCTTGTCCGCGTCCGTGAAAACAGCGAACAGATCGCCCTCTTAAAAGGCGAGCCTGTGGAGCATGCCCGCCTCATGGGCGTGTTCAACGGCGTCGTCGACAACACCTTCCGCCTGTTCGGCCGGCAGATGAAGCAGCTGCTGTGGAACACCGGCCTGACCATGCTGGACGGCCTGGTCATCTCCATCATGCTTGGGCCGTCGTATTTTGACCATGGGCTGGACGAAGCGGGCGGCTACGGCGCCATCATGCAGATCTCCTCGGCCTTCCAGCAGGTTATCCTGGCCTTCAAGTTCTTCCAGACCGCGTATGTGGGCCTGGCGACCTGGAAAGCTGTCATCAACCGCCTGGTCGACTTTAATGCCAGCGCCAAGAAGGCGGCCGAGATTCAGGAGAAATCCGAGGTTGTCATCAAGGAGCAGGATGCCGACCAGATCAACATCAAGGATATGGAAGTTTTCCTGCCCACGGGCAAGAAGCAGATTTGCGCTCCGGAAATGGTGCTCAAGCGCGGCGAAAAGGTCCTGATCAAGGGCAGAACGGGCGCCGGCAAGACCACGCTCTTCCGTGTTGTGGCGGGCATCTGGCCCTTCGGTAAA
>JAJUHI010000064.1 GCA_029267955.1 Sporobacter termitidis
GGGGCAGCGGGACACGACGCCCACGTCCGTCAAGCAGTTTACGGAGGTGCTGTGCAAGCTGGTCATCGGCCTGTCTGTCGCCTGGTGGCTGGTAACCAGGGGGTACGGGCCGCCGGTGATCGCCGCCGGCGCCATCGCCGGCGTGCCGGTGGGGCTGCTCTTTACCCTGGTTTTTCTTGCGGCCTATAAGAAAAAAAGGGACGCCATGGCCTGGGGCGCGCCGGGGATGGTCCGGTACGACCGGCCCGACAGGCGGAAAAAGACCTTTTACGATATTTTGAGAATCAGCATCCCGATCACCCTGGCCTCGGCGCTGATGAGCCTCTTGACCCTGGCGGATATGGCCGTGGTCTTGGACCGGCTCCAGGCCGGCGCGGGGATGTCGGAGGATATGGCCGACACCCTCTACGGCGTCTATTCCAAGGGGGTGACCCTGATGGTGCTGCCGTCGGCCCTCATCGTCCCCGTGTCCGTGGGGATTATCCCGGCCATCACCGCCGCGCTAGCCCTCAACAGGCACCGCCGGGCCCGGCAGATCACCGGGACGGCATTAAGGCTCACCAGCGTTCTGGCCATGCCGGCGGCGGCGGGGCTCAGCGCCCTGTCGTACCCGGTTTTCAGGGTGCTGTACTGGAACAGCAACGAAAACGGGCCCGTGTGCTTGTCCATCCTCGGTATCGCGTCCTATTTTGTGTGCATGCAACTGGTGACGACGGCCATCCTGCACGCCAGCGGTCGGGAGAAGATGCCCGCCCTGACCGTTCTGGCCGGCGGCGGCGCGCAGATTGTTGTGGATTACCTGCTGGTATCCAGGCCGGAGATACATATTGTGGGGTCGCCGGTGGGCTCCGTCGTCTGCTATCTGATCATCACGGCGATCAACCTCCTCGCCATCTACCGGAAGGCCGAGGACAGGCCGGATTGCCGGGGACTGTTCATCAAGCCCGCCCTGTGCAGCGCCGTGATGGCCGTGGCCGCCCGGGCCGTCTACGCGCTGCTTTCCCGGCCGTTCGCCGCCATTGACGGCGGCGGGCGGCTGTCCATGGCAATAAGCCTGACCGGCGCCATCGTGATTGCCGCCGCGGTCTACGGGCTCCTGGCCGTGGCCACGAAAACCGTGACCCGGGAGGATATCGTGGTGCTCCCCAGGGGACGGATGATTGCCGATATGCTGAAAATCAAGTAAAAACGCCCGCCGCTTAAGCAAAAAGCGGCGGGCATTTTAGCACATAAAATAAAAAACGTTCAGAAAAAATTTACAATTCGTACCCATAATATTCTCAATTTCCTGTTATTATTGACAACATAGGCGTATATATCCGGCGGCGCCGATGACAAAGACGCACAGGAAGGGAGTATTTATGTTTTACAGCATTTTGTACCCCAGGCGCGAACAGCACGAGCAGCCCCGGCTGGAAACCGAGCCCGATTATTTTGGGGACCTAAATCTGGACCAGATATTCCAGCCCATTCTCACGGAGGAAAAAGGCTTCGGCCTCAAGGAAAAGAAGACGGTGGGGCTGGAGAGCTTTTTTTATACCCCGCTGCAGGATATCGAGGCCATTACATACCGGCAGGAGGTCATGCGGGAGCTGGAGGACGAAAATCTCCGGGCGGTGTTCAACGGCTTTGCCTACACGGTGTACGGCATCCAGATGTTTGTGGGCATGGTCCACGACGCGCTGACCTCTTTGCAGAGATGGCGGGACAACTACATTACCCGGGGGCAGCTGCTCGACTGCGTTGAGCGGTACATCGCCGCTGTGGACGGCCTGTGCGCCGCGCTGGCGGGCATGAACCTGCGTTCCGACGGCCTCAAGGGCTTTGCCGGGTATCTGAAGGATTACGCGGCGTCGGACGCCTTTACCGCCATGCGCAGCCGCGCCAAAAAGCTGCGGGAGCAATTGTCCACGGTGGAGTACTGCATGCTCATCAAGCACGGCGTTATCCGCGTCCGGCGGTATGAGGGCCAGGCGGACCGCGCCAAGGACATTCTGGCCATCTTTTCAAAGTTCAGCCAGGGCCAGACGCGGGATTTTAAGTTCCATGTGACGGACGAGTCGCGGGACATGCGGATGGAAGCGATTGTACTGAACATGGTGGCGGCTTATTATAAAGACATTTTCGCGGATTTGGACAAATTCTGCGAGAAGTACTACAACTTTATCGACGAGACGGTCTCGCGGTTTGCCCGGGAGATCCAGTTTTACCTGTCCTGGCTGGATTATATCGCGCCGCTGCGGCAGAACGGCCTGCAGTTTTGCTATCCGACGATCAAAAACGACGCCCGGGCGCTGTACTGCCGGGCGGGCTTTGACTTGGCGCTGGCCTACCGGACGCGCGGCGAGCCGGGCGCCATCGTCCCCAACGACTTTGAACTTAACGCGCCGGAGCGCATCCTTGTGATCACGGGGCCCAATCAGGGCGGCAAAACCACCTTCGCCCGCGCCTTCGGACAGATGCACCACTTGGCTTCCCTGGGGCTGTGCGTCCCGGGCCGGGAGGCGGCGCTGTACCTGTTTGACACCATCCTGACCCACTTTGAACGGGAGGAGGATATCAACACCCTCAACGGCAAGCTCCAGGACGACCTGGTCCGGCTCCGGGAGCTGCTGGTGCGGGCCACAAGCCGGAGCATCGTGATCATCAACGAGATTTTCGTGTCCACCACGCTGACGGACGCCTTGACCCTGGGCACGCGCATGATGGACGCCCTGGCGGCGAAAAACGTCATCGCCGTGGTGGTGACCTTCTTAGACGAGCTTGCCACCCACGGGCCGGAAACGGTCAGCATGATGACCACTGTGGACCCGGAGGACCCGGCCAGGCGGCTGTTTAAAATCATCCGCAAGCCGCCGGACGGTCTGGCCTACGCCATGTTCCTGTCCTCAAAGCACGGCCTGACATACGAGCAGTTATCCGGGAGGCTGAAGAAGAAATGAGAGCTTATCTGATGTATCAGGAAGGCCGGGAGCAAACGAAGCCCGCCTTCAGCTACGCGCCGGACGCGCTGGAATCCGACCTGGAGCTGCAGCGTATCCTAAAGTGCATGGCCGGGGATGACAAGACGATTTACGATGCCTGCGAGGACGCGCTGTTGCGCCCGATGCAGTCTGTCGAGGCGATTTTGTACCGCCAGACGGTGCTCCGGGACGCGATGCAGAACCCGGAGGCCGTCCGGCGGATGTACGCCATTGCCGCCGCGGCCGACCAGAACAACAAGTATTTTCTGTCGGCCACGCGGCTGGCGGAAACCTTTGCCAACGCCGTGGAGCTGCTCAAGCGATACACCAAAATGCTGCGGGATTTAAGGGAGGTTGCCGACCGGAAAATCTCGGACTTTACCTCGGAAGGGTTTAAAAATCTGATGGAGATGCTCCGGCGCGAGCTGACGGACGAATTTTTCGCCCAGGTGCAGGAGCATCTGACGGAAATGCGGGATGTGGACAATATTCTGGTCAGCGCCCGGCTGGGCAGCAATTTGCTCAGCACGGACTACACCCTGCGCCGAAAGGAAAAGGGCTTTTGGCTCAAGTGGAACCTGACCCCGTCCTATTCCGTCAACGCGGAAAAGGGCGCGGAGGAGCTGGAGGATATCCGGAAGCGCCGGGAGCGCGCCATCAGCGAGACCACCAGCGTCATGACCCAGTCGGCCATGTTCCTGGAAGGGTTTTTCAATATGCTGCGGTCGGAGCTGGCCTTTTATGTGGGGTGCCTGAACCTGACGGATAAGCTGCGGGAGCTGGGCATGCCCGTCTGCCTCCCGTCGCTGCTGCCGGCGGACAGCATGGACCGTTCCTGGCGGGGGCTGTATGACGTGAGCCTGGCGCTGACGAAGGGCGAGCCCGTGGTGGGCAACGACCTGGATGCCGCCGGCAAGTGTTTGTACATCATCACCGGCGCCAACCAGGGCGGCAAGTCCACCTTTTTGCGCAGCCTGGGGCAGGCGCAGCTCATGGCCCAGTGCGGGATGCCCGTCGGCGCGGAGAGCTTTACGGCCCCTATCCGCAGCGGCGTTTTCGTGCACTTTAAGCGGGAAGAGGAGAACTGGATGAAAAGCGGCCGCCTGGACGAGGAGCTCACGCGCATGTCCAGGATTGCCGACCATCTGGGGGCGGGCGCCCTGCTGCTGATGAACGAGTCGTTTTCCTCCACCAACGAGCGGGAAGGGTCGGAAATCTGCCATCAGGTGACCAAGGCCCTCGTTGAAAACGGCGTGGAGGTCTTCTCCGTGACGCACCTGTACGCCTTTGCCACACGGTTTCTGGGGGACAGCCGGACCCAATATCTCAGGGCCCAGCGCCGGGAGGACAGCCAGCGCACCTTTAAGATCCTGCCCGGCGAGCCTCTGGAGACGGCCTATGGCGAGGACCTGTACCGGAAGATCTTTGTGGAGCAGGGCGTAACGATGTAAAAACTGCCGCCAAAGCCGAAATGACTTTGGCGGCAGAACTTTTTATGGGTTTACATAGGCGCGTTACCGGTTTACCCTTGTTGGCGCTGCGGGGATTTTTTGACGGGGACGCAGCTGATCCTCTTTGTTTTGACCTCCGTACGATTCATCCCGGCGCAGGCCATGGAGGGCGCGACCGCCGGCAGCGGCTTTATCGCCATGGCCGCCGAAATGCTGTATTTCTGGCCGTCTTTATCCACGATGATGGGGGCGCGCCTTTTTTTAAAGTCGGGTTTTTCGGAGACGGCAATGCCGTTTTTCTCGCAGGCTCTCAAAAAAGCGTTGATCTCCTCAGCTGTCGCCCGTACCGCTCTTGCCATAGCTCTTGCCATATCTATCACTCCTTATAAGCCGCGGCCAAATGATCCCGTCCGATGCGGTAACAGCGTTTGTCCCTCAGGCGGTATTGTCTGTCGCAGGGGATGCAGACCTGTACTTCAGTATATTCAAGGTTGAGATGCTTGAAATCGGAAGCTTTGTCGCGCTGCGGGGCAAGGTACGGCTGCTGCGCGGAACAAAAGGTCCCGATAATCGCGTCGTATTTCTTAACGTCAAGGAGCCAGTCGAAAAAGGTGCACCGGAGCTTGTCAAATCCGATTTCTTCAAGGGCGCAATAGGGGCGGTATAAGGCGTTGCAGAATTTTTCAAACTGTTCCATGCAGAAGATATAGTCGTCAAAATTCCGCAAATCCAATACGTTTTCCAGCGTGTAGTCGAAAACGCATTCGAGAATGGCCGGCTTTGTGATCTTGCAGCCGAATTTTGAGGAAGGGCGCGTGGTCCACCAGGTGGCCAGGGACTTGTCGATAAAGAAGTAAATGCCGTTGCCCAGCCAGTGGGTTCTGTTTTCCTTGACGATAAAGCCCGATTTGAGGATGTTGGTCGCCGCCGTATAATCCGTACCGTGAAACAGCAGCAAGCTTCTGCTGTTTTCTTTATTATGAGCACCCGCACGACTCATATGTACTGATCCCCGTTTATCTGTCTTTATAATATATTCTACCAGAGACGGCCGGGGCAATCAACATAAATTATAAATTTTTACATTATCAGACAAAAATGCCGACCGGCGGGCTGCGGCGCGGGCGTTATGGACGCCGGCGCGTCCGGGGATTAGGATGCCTCCGGCGGCGCGTCGGAAGCCGGCGGAGAGGGGGCGCCGGCGGGGGAGGCGTCGGACGGGGGTTCAGCCGACGGGGACGGCTCAGGGGACGGTTCCGGTGACAGCTCCGAGGACGAATCCGGGGACGGTTCCAAAGTCGGCCCCGGCGACGGCTCCAGTGGCGATTCCGGCGGCAGTTCCGGTGATGATACAGGAGACAGCTCTGAGGACGGTTCCGGCGGCGGTTCCAAAGACGGTTCCGGGGACGGGCTGACTGGTTCCTCCTCGCCGTAGAAGGCCGCCGGCGTCAGACCGTTGATGTCGGCCAGACGGGCGCGGACGATCAGCCGGTGGCTGGAGACCAGATAAGGGGTGCAGGTGATGACGGTGAGGGCGTATTTTTCACCCCACACGTCGCCCAACACCCAGGTTTCGTTGGGCAGCACCACAAAGCTGTCATAGACGTGGTAGGTGTAGACCATATCGCCCATCTTGAAGATGATGCTGTCTCCCACGGCGATGGTGTCCAGATACCGGAAGGGCCAGGGGCGGTGCCCCGCGACCACGCAGTTGCCGGGCTGGCCGGGCATCGCCGTGCCCGTCACGTGGCCGACGCCGAACTTCAGCTGCTTTTCCGTGCCCTCCAGCAGGTGCTGGGACACCTTGAGCACCGGGATTTTGAAGACGCCGAGTATCTGAAAGTCGTAATCCTCCAGCGTTTCCTCGTCGTCTTCCTCCTCTTCGGCCCCCGGCAGGACGGCGACGGCGGACGGGTCAAACAGGCCCGCGGCGGACAGCAGGGGCGATGCGGACGGCGTGCTGGACGGGGACGACGCGATAAAATCCAGCGGCGACGGGTCCGCCACGGACGCTTCGTCCTGGCTGGCAAGGCCGAGGAGCCGTTCCCAGGGGTAATGGACGGCCTCCGCGATGGCGGCGGCCGCGACCATCAACGCGCCCGTTATCATCAGCGCAATCGTCAGCTTTTTAAATTTAAAGGTCTTTTTCTCCGGCTTGTTGCCGGCGCTCTGCTTGGCGCGCATGTTGTAACCTCTCAAACCGTGTGAGCATCTGCCCGGCGGCCGGCGGGCAATCCGGCCGCCTTATGAAAAACCGGAAGCCGAAAGGCAGGCCTCCGGCTTCCGATTGTTCATGCGAAGTTGTCAGATAACGTCATTAGGCGCTTCTGCCGGCGCGCTTTTTACCCACGACAAAGGTCGTGGCGCCTGCGGCAAGAAGCGCGAGGCCGGCGATACCGACAATCGCCGAGGCGGAGAAGCCGCCTGTCTGCGGGAGGGGCTGCGCGTTCCCGGCGCCGCCGGCGAGGTTGATGGCGGCCAGGCCGTCAACGGCGACGATGCCGCTCTCGGGGACGGTGACGGTGATGCTGCCGTTAGCGTCCGTGGTACCCAGCGCCGTGCCTGTGACGGGGTCCACAATCTTCGCGCTGGCCAGCGGCGAGGATTTGTATGTAAAGGTTGTGAAATCCAGCACCCAGGAGGTGGCCTTGACGGTGGCGGCGCCGTCGGCGACGGTGGCTGTCAGGGCGATGGCCTGCGCGGGGACGGCGGGGTCAGAGGAGGTGGAGACGATAATGTTGTCACCGGCTTTGACAGCCGCCTTGTCCGCCGTGTCGGGGACTTCGGGGGAGCCGAGGGGATAGCCGTTGATGATGACATACGGCGTTGCGCTGACGCCCCAGCACTTGGTGATGAGGAACATGTTCCAGGTGGGGTCAATATCGGCCACATAACCGCTCTCGCCGCCGGAGTAGTAGGCCTTGTGGGCGGCCTTGAGCACGCCGTTGACTGTCAGGTCGGTCACCGATACGGGCTGCGCCGCAACCAGAAGCTTACCGTCCACGCTGATGCTGACATTTACAGTGGCGCTGGCCGCAAAAGCAAAGGGAGAAATTGCCGCCAGCATAAAAACGACAAGAACAAACGCGAGTACTTTCTTCATCCTAGGTTCCTCCTAAATTTTCTTTTTACAAACACCCTTGACGGGTATCGGCCAAAGTAACAGAGGAGACGGTGACGCAAGGATTGCCGGAAATATGAAATATACTGAGATTATTTACCTTTACAATAGTCTCAAAATGTAAATCTGTCAATATGTCATTATGGAAATATCGGCGGCGTGTTATAGAATGTTTTCCCCGGTATTCCGCGGCGAACATACCCGCCGGGGGGCTTTGCCGGGACGGCTATCACCCATTGCCTGTCCGGCGTCATACTATATGCTGAGACTACATTTGTCAGGAGTATCGGTAAATGAAATCTATGGAATGCAGCCGGCTCCCCGGAGAATATCAAAAAAAGCAGGTCGCCTATGTGCGCCTGCTGCACGCATCGCCGGGCACTGGCCCGGTGGACATCTACGCCAACGGGGAGATCGTGGCCGAAAATCTTACATATAAAGAAATAGCCGGATATTTTACGGTGAAACCCTGTACCTACATCATCGGCGTTTACGCCGCCGGGAAATATAAGGGTCTGCTGGCGGAAGCCTGCGTCACCATCGCGCCCAACAGCGTTCTGACCATCGCCGTGATTTGCCCCGAGCCGGACGTCTGCCTGCTGGCCATTCCGGAGACCGCGGGCGTCGCCGGCGTCAGCCGCTTAAACGGCGTGTGCAGGGCCTGTATCCGGTTTGTGCATTTGGCGCCGGGCGCGCCGCCGCTGACCGTGTCCACCACGAGCGGCGCCAGACTGTTCTGCAACGTGCCCTTCAAGGCCCATACCCGGTACAGGGCGATTGCCGCGGGAGCGCGCACCTTCCGCCTGACGCCGGCGGGCAGCACGCAGCCGGGTCTGACGACGCCGGAGTACCTGCTGGAAAGCGGCATGACGTATACGCTCTTCGGCGTGGGGCTCGGCGGCGGCGAACCGCCGCTGACCACGATGCTCGTCCCGGACGGCGGGTATTGAAAAACGACGGCGGGCTCAGCCCGCCGCTGTCTTTGTTTTCATCCCCATATCGCAGTGTTTGCGGATGCTGCAGATATCGCATTTCGGCCCTCGCGCGGGGCAGACGGCCCGGCCGTGGAGGACAAGCCGGTGGCAGAAGTCGTTGGACTTGTCCGGGGGGAGAATTTCGCGGAGGGCGGCTTCGATCTTGACCGGGTCCTCCGTGTCCACAAGGCCGATGCGGTTGCTCAGGCGGATACAGTGGGTGTCCACCACCACGGCGGGTTTGCCGTAAACGTCCCCCAGGATGAGATTGGCAGTTTTGCGCCCCACGCCGGGCAGCTTTAAAAGGTCCTCCATGTTGTCGGGGACCCGGCCGCCGAAGTCGGTCAGAATCATCTGCGCCGCGCTGACAATGTCCCTGGCCTTGGAGTGGTAAAAGCCGCAGGAGCGGATATAATTTTCAACGTCTGCAACGTCGGCCGCCGCGATGGCCTCCAGTGTCGGGTACGCGGTATAAAACGCCGGCGTTATCTGGTTGACCCGGGCGTCCGTGCACTGGGCGGCAAGCCGCGTGGCGAAGAGCAGCTCGTAGTCCTTTTGGTAGTCCAGCGAGCACCGCGCCTCGGGATAATCGTTTTCCAGCAGGCGGATGATCTCGCCGATGTCCTTTTGCCGTTTACGCATACAAAACCCCATAAAAATGAATATATATACATTATGATACCATGCGGGGCGTCAAAACTCTACATTTTTTACGCTTTGTCTGTTGAAAATACCCACCGACTTCTATATAATACTTTTCAACACTTTAATTTATTAATGGAGGAAAACCCGTGATAAAGGATACGATGGCATTCATCTCCAGCTACGATCCCGAGGTCGGCGCCGCCGTTGAGAAGGAATACGCCCGCCAACAGCGGAATATCGAGCTGATCGCTTCGGAAAACTGCGTCAGCGAGGCTGTTCTGCTGACCGCCGGCACCGTCCTGACCAACAAATATGCGGAAGGGTATCCAGGCCACCGGTATTACGGCGGCTGCGAAGAAGTCGACGTGGTGGAGACCATCGCAATCGAACGGGCCAAAAAGCTTTTCGGCGCGAAGTTTGTCAACGTCCAGCCCCATTCCGGCGTGTCGGCCAACTACGCGGCCTATATGGTGCTCACAAAGCCCGGCGATACGGTGCTGGGCATGAATCTCGACCACGGCGGCCACCTGTCCCACGGCAGCCCGGCCAACTTTTCCGGCAAGTATTACAACATTGTCTCCTACGGCGTGCGGGCCGACACCAACGTCATCGATTACGACGAGCTGCGGGACATCGCGAAGAAATGCAAGCCCCGGATGATCATCGCCGGCGCGTCGGCCTATCCGCGGATTCTGGACTTTAAGACTTTTTCCGACATCGCCAAAGAGGTGGGCGCTTATCTGATGGTGGATATCGCCCATATCGCCGGTCTTGTCGCCGCCGGCGAACACCCCTCGCCGGTGCCCTATGCCGACATCGTCACCAGCACGACCCACAAGACGCTGCGTGGCCCCCGGGGCGGCATGCTGATGACAAACGACGAGATGATCGCCAAAAAGATCAACAGCGCCGTTTTCCCCGGCGCCCAGGGCGGACCCTTGATGCACATCATCGCCGCCAAGGCCGTGGCTTTCGGTGAGGCGCTCAAGCCGGAGTTTAAGGTCTATCAGCAGCAGATCCGGAAAAACGCCAAGGCGCTGGCCGACAGCCTGTTAAACTACGGCTTTGACCTGGTTTCCGGCGGGACGGACAACCACCTGATGCTGGTGGACCTGCGGAAATTCAAGCTGACGGGCCGGGAGATGGAGAGGCTCCTGGACACGGTGTACATCACCGCCAACAAGAACAAGATCCCCAACGACCCGGAAAATGCGTCGCTGACCAGCGGTATCCGGCTGGGCACCCCGGCGGTGACCTCCCGGGGCTTCAAGGAAGAGGATATGGCGAAGGTGGCGGAGCTGATTTATCTGACGGCGTCGGATTATCAGAACAAGGCCGACTACATCCGGGCGGAGGTCAACAAGCTCACGGCGAAGTATCCGCTGTACGAGTAAATAGCGAGATGAACGGGCAGGGAAACCTGCCCGTTTTTGCGATGGCTTGATATGGGCGCCTGATGACGTGACGGCGTGATGTAGAGGCGGCAAAAAGACCGGCAGATATTTCCGATGCTCGGGGTGTGGATTCCCGCCTTCGCGGGAATGACATGCTTTCAGCTCCGTTATGTTTTACCACCGGCCCGCTGGGGTCAGCGGGCCCTACGAGGGGCGACCCTGCGTGGCCGACCGCTGTAGGGCGCGGCTTCCCAGACGCGCCGCCCCCTCGAGGGCGCATTAACCAGGTCCCGCCGTTCCCTTCTCTCGTAGGGCTCGGGTTCAGCAGACGTCGTCTGATTCCGCCCCACATCGGGTATTGATATTTCGCCAGGATTAGGGTAGATTTATCAGGAAAGGCGGGTGATAGGATGTACCGACCGCTGGCGGACGAGATCCGCCCGACAACGCTGGACGACGTGGTGGGGCAGGAGCACATACTGGGGCCGAAAGGCATCCTGCGGCGTATTATAAACAGCGGAAATATCCCCAACATGGTGTTTTACGGCCCGTCGGGCTCCGGCAAGACCACCGTGGCCAATATCATCGCGCTGCAGTCGGGGCGGACGCTCCACAAGCTCAACGCGACGACGGCGGGCACCGCCGACATTAAAAACATCATCTCGGAGCTGGATACGCTGCTGGCCCCCAACGGGGTGCTGCTGTACCTGGACGAGATACAGTACTTTAA
>JAJUHI010000065.1 GCA_029267955.1 Sporobacter termitidis
GCCCGACACCAGCGCCGTGCAGCGCCGCAGCGCCCCCAGGACGTCGAACACCCGGAAGCGGTTGACCGCGTCATAGCCGTACCGGGCGGCCGTGTCCTCCGGGTCGCTGGACAACACGGTGACCGACACGTCCCCGTCGGTTATGCTCCGGTGGATCGCCTGGAGGATCGCCTCGTCGCCGGCGTTGCCGAACCCGTAATAACCGCTCATGACCACGTTGTACCGGCGGCGCCGGACGGCCTCGTACACCGCCAGGCAGTCGTCGGTCATGCGCTTGACGGAGTATTCACGGGCGACCAGCTGGCGGCCGTACTCGCCCAGCTCCCGGCGCTTGTCCTCGGACACCGCCGTTAATGTCCGGACAATCTCCTCCAGAAGCGTCATTTCCTCCGGCATCTCGCACCCGCGGCAGCAGAAGTTGGACGACTGCGCCAGCGGCGTGTTTTCCGGCGTCATCAGCCCGATGTAGCCCTCGCTGCCGGCCAGAATGACGGGCTTGGCCTCCGCCATGGCCTCCAGCGCCGCCCGGGACACGCCCACAAACACGTCGCCGGCGCTGACAATTTCGTTGATGTCGGTGCGCGCGCCGGCCATGATCACAACGCGCCGGCCGGCCTTCCTGTTAGAAAGCTCCGCCATGGCCTTCAGCTCGTCGTACACGTCGCCGCTGCCGGCGATGAGCAGCTGGACGCCGGGCAGTTCGTCGTCCAGGGCCGGCGCCAGGGAGATCAGCTGGCGGGTGACCACCACGGCGCTCTCGTCGATGCGGGTGACGTGGACGATCACCGGCCGCTTCGGGTCGATATCGAACTCGGCGTAAATCTTCTCCGGCGAGACCGAGGGGGAAAACCGCTCCGTGTCGATGCCGTTGATGGTGGTGACGATGTCGCTGCCGAGGACGTTGTAGTTGTCGATGAGATACTGCCGGATATCATCGGAAATGGCGATGGTTTTCATGCCCCAGTTTGTCAGCAGGTTCAAACCGAAGCCCAGTTGGAAAACGGCGTGGGCCGTGGTAATGAAAGGGAACCGCATCGTTTTTTGCAGCAGGCCGCAGAGGAACGCCGGAATGCGCGCGTGGGCGTGGACAACATCCGGTTTCTCCTTTTTGATAATCCGCCGGAGCAAAAAATACGACTTTAACATGCACCGGATACTGCGCCGGTGCATGGGCACCTGATAATGGGTGATGCCCGCCGCTTGGATATCCGCCACGTACACGCCGCCGTTGGAGGCCACGACGACCTCCATGTCCCGCCGCCGCAGCTCCTTGCACAGCTCCACAATATGCGTTTCCGCCCCGCCGATGCCGAGGCTCATGGTGGTCATGAGAATTTTCATGTCAGGCAATCCCCGAAATGACGCCTTCAAAGGTGCTGTATTTGGTGTAGAAGGTTCGTTTGGAATTCACGTTCAGCTCGTAGGTCTTGTTGACCAGGTACCGGCCCTGGCTAATTTTGCCGTCGGCCGTCACCGTCAGGACCACGTCGTACCGGCCCTCCACGTTGCCCATCACCAGGGTCCCGTCGGAGAGCTCCGAGGCCTTCTTGGCGTTGGAGAAGGCGACGTCCGTGATGGTGCCCACCGGGTAACCGCCGCCGCCGTTTTTGTCGTACAGCAGGTCGCCCGGCTGTATGCTGTCCACCGTGAAATCCCGGACGCCGGAGACGGTGACGGTATAGGTCACCGGCGCCGTGTCGGCGGCGATGTTCGTGGTCTCCAGCACGCCGTATTTGACGTATAGGGCCGCGCCGGCGATGAGCACGATGACAATGACAAGGATGTCGATGACGCTGATTTTGCCGAAGAGCCGGCCGTTTTCGTCGATGATTTTCTTCATTGCGCCGCCTCCTCCCGGTCAATGGCGATGATGTAGCCCAGGCCCGCGTAACCCGGGCCCGCGGCCTGCACCTTTTCGCCCACGCGGATCACATAGCCGCTCTCCGCCGTAATCTGCGCGTCGCTTTCGGAGGCCCGGCATTCCAGCCGGACAATGGCGGTCTCCTGGTCCGGTATCCGGGACAGGACCGTGTCGCCGGTCTCCAGGTTTTTCACCGGCGTGACGGCTGGCTCCACGCTGACGGCGATCACGGTGCCCATGACGTATTTCTTGGCGCTGTCGTAGATGACGTCGCCCTCCTTGATGCGCCCGGCGGCGCCGTGTTCCATCTGCGACAGCTCGATGGTATAGGTTACCGTCTTTAAATTGGCCGCCGCCGTGCTGCTCTTGCCGGAGGCCCGCCAGAGATACAGCAGGGCGGCCGCCGCCGCCAGAACGACGGCGATGATCACAATGTCGACAGCGTTCAGCCGCCAGCGCGGCTTTTTACTTTTTGCGTCCATTTTTCCCTCCACAATCAGACAAGGTTTTCTGGTAAATGCGCTGGATGTTCCCGGCGAAAATATTGCCGGTAAAGCGCTCGGCGTAAACGTCCAGCGCGCCCTTTTGCATGTCGGCCAGCGCGCCGGGGTCGTCCCGGAGCCGCCGGATGCAGGCGGCCAGGTCCGCGCTGTCCCGGTTTTTAAACAGCAGCCCGTTTCTGCCGTTATCCACAACGTACGGGTTGCCGCCGAAGTCGCTGGCGATGACGGGCACGCCGATGCTCAGGCCCTCCAGCAGCGACAGGCTGGAGGTCTCCGTCCCCCAGGAGGCGTTGAGCTGCACGTCGATGACGCTGAGAAAGCCGGCCACGTCGTCGATAAAGCCCAGAAAGCGCACCCGGTCCTCCAGGCCCAGCTCGGCGGTCCGCCGGCGTATGGCCTCTTCAAAAGAGCCGCTGCCGGCAATGAGCAGCGTTACGTCGACGCCCTCGTCCCGCAGTTTTTTCAAAGCGTCGAGAATGACCGGGTGGCCCTTATAGGGCTCCAGCCGGGCGAGAATACCGAGCGTAAAGGTGTTTTCCTTGATACCCCAATTTTCACGGAGCGCCCGGCATTCCGCCGCGCTTTTCCGCGTCAGGGGCTCCACGCCGTTCATGATCACGTCGATGCGGTCGGCCCGGATGCCGGCTTCGGTGAGATTGTCCCTGGCGGCGGGGGAGATGGCGATGATGCGGTCGGCGTAATGCTCGTTGACCAGTCTGTTGAGTAGCCGTCCCGGCCCGCTTTTCAGGCGCGGGCTGACGGGGAAAACGCAGTGGCGGGTGTAGATGACGACCTTGCCGCACTGCCGCCCGGCAATCCGGCCCGACAGGCTGCCGTGGGTGTGGACGATGTCCGGGTCGGTCTCCCGGATCAGCCGCCGGAGCGTTTTAATGTCCCGCGGGTCAAAGGACTTGTCCGGGGAGATGCCCACTTCATATACCCGCGCGCCCGCCTGCCTCAAGGGCTCGGCCAGCAGGCTGCCGGCCGGCAGCCCCACCAGCGTCTCAAAGGCCTCGGTGTCGGCGTATTTCAAATAGTTGATCAGGACCTTTCCGGCCCCGCCGATGTTGGTGTCGCTGATGATGTTCAGGACTCTGACCATAGGTAATTTCCTTCCTCCATCTTGCTGCGGCGCGACAGGATCATGCCCAAAGCGATGATGGCCCAGAAGGACAGCGTCACCCGGGCGTTATAGAACGAAAAATCGGTGAGGCCCTGCAGCAGAAAGCCGCTGACGGCGGAAACGGCGGCCGCCAGATAATACCGCCCGGCCTTGTCGCCATCCCTGCCCGCTTTGGAGAAGGCGGTCAGTGTCCGCCGGTAAAAGCTGAAGACGACGCAGAGGAAGAGGACAAGGCCCAAAATGCCCGCGTCGCAGGTCAGCTGCAGCAGGAGATTGTGGGAGTGGGCCGCGCTGACGGTGTTGAAGCTGTAAGCCGGATAAACCTGATTAAACGCGGCGTTTCCCGGCCCGATGCCGGCAAACCAGTAGTCGCGGAGCATGGAGAGGGTCCCCAGCCAGATGTAAACCCGGTAGGAGGTGGAGCTGTCGGACATGTTGCCGATGCTGGTAAAGCGGTCCACCACCCAGTCCGGCAGCGCGAAATACATCACCGCCAGGGCGGCAATCCCCACCAGGATAAAGCGGGCGTCCAGCATCACCACAAAAACCGCCGCGGCAAAAATCAGCCCCAGCCAGCCGCCGCGGGAGGAGGTAAAGAGCATACAGACCAGCATCGCCCCCAGGCAGCCCAGGTAAAAAAGCCGGCGCGGCCAGGTTTTGGCCGTCATCAGGCAGGCGGCGGCAAAGGGCGTCGCCAACAGGAGGTATTCCGCCAGCACGTTGGGGTTGTCCAGCGTGGCGTAGACCCGGTTTGTGATCTCGGAGAACATGTCGTTGTCAATCCAGGCCCCCGCGGTGGCGGGATTATAGAACATGTACTGGTACACGCCGAAGGCCGACACGGCCGTGCCCGCCAGCACAAAGGCGCGGATTAAAAGGTCCGTCTGCCGCCTGGACGTGACGGCGTTGTCCAGCATAAGGGCAAACAGGGTGAACAGAACCGTCAGCAGCCCCGTGAACAGGCTCCCGGCGGGTGAAACCGACGTGAAGGTGGCGATGAGATACACCAGCGAAAACAGGAGGATGTACTTGTTGACGGGGGCGTAGTACAGCCGCCGGTCCGGCTCGGCGCCAAAGCGGATCAGGAGCGAAAAGACGCCCACCAGGACAAGGCACAATGTCACCATCGTGGGCAGCAGGGGGGCTAAGACCGCCGGCAGCAGGCACCATAAAAACGACTGCCTGAAGATACTGCCCTCCAGGAGCCGCGTCAGGCCCAGCTTGGAAAAAACAGCCGACAGCAGCCGGTGGGCCTGCCGGCCCAGCCGGACGAAAAAGCTGTGCTCGGTAAGGGCTCGGTCCTCCCGCTGGGACAGGAACCAGGTCACCAGGGCGCTGCGGCGCCATAAACCGCCAAAGAAGCGGAACAGGCCGGTCAGCCACCGGACCGCAAGGCTTGACTCAAATAGTCTCTGCATGCTCGCACCTCGTACAATTCAGCGTTTGATCAGGCGGCGGAGCAGGCCGCCTGCCGCCCGGGCCTCGGTCACGCCCAGAAGCGCCGTGGCGATAAAGTAGACCGCCGCGCCCGCCCCGGCGGGCACAACCGCCGTTAACAGCTTGCCGGCGGTGCCCGGCAGCATTCCGTCCAGCAGACCGGCAAGCCCTTGGGCGGCAAGGCCGGTCAGGGCGGCGGCCGCGGCCATTTTCAAAAGGTCTACGGCAAAAGCGCGGCTTAAAAAGCCCTGCCGCCGTTTTTCCAGCGGTATCATCAGCACCAGGGCGTTCACCGTGGCGGCGGCGGCCGACGCCAGCGCCAGTCCCGTCACGTCGAGAGGAGTAACCAGCAGGGCCGACAGCGCCGTGTTGACGGCGATGGAGGCGATGCCGGCAATCAGCGGCGTCCGGCCGTCCTGACGGGCGAAATACGCGCGGCTTAAGATCATCTGGACCGTATAGCCCGGCATCCCCAGCGCCACAAAGCGCAGGGACGACGATGTGATCAAAACGGAAAACGCATC
Source organism: Sporobacter termitidis (assembly GCA_029267955.1). Taxonomy (GTDB): domain Bacteria; phylum Bacillota; class Clostridia; order Oscillospirales; family Oscillospiraceae; genus Sporobacter; species Sporobacter termitidis_A. Next base: position 5,449 of record JAJUHI010000065.1, read on the forward strand.
GAAAGCCCCGCCGCCGTAAACGAGCTCCACAATCGGGCGCGCCAGGGCCATCAGCCCCGCCGTCATCGGCACGACGATGAAAAGGCTCGACCGGACGGTCTTGTCCAACGTCTGCCGGAAGGCCGAAGCCTCGTTGCCGGCGGACAGGCGGGACAGCCGGGGGAAGATGACGTTGGTCACCGACAGGACAAAAACGCCCGCGATGATCATATACAGGTTGTTGGACAAATCCACCGCCGTTACGCCCGCGCCGTTAAACAGGTGGGAACCAAACCGCGTGTTGATCGTCAGATTAATCGGCTGCACCCAGGTGCTCACCAGGACGGGGAGCATCAACAGCCCCACCTTTTTCATGCCCTCGGTGCCAAGGCGCAGGGACGGCCTGTAGTAAAACCCCCTGCGGACAAGGGACGGGACCTGCACGGCCCCCTGGAGAAACCAGCCCGTGAGAAAGGCGGCCGCCAGCCCGAAGATGCCGTACCGCTCGTTGAAGGTGTAGTAGTAGGCGATGACAACCAGATTGGCGATGACGCTGATGAGCGCCGGGACGTTGAATTCGCCCAGGGACTGCAGCACGCCCACGAAGGAAAAGGCCACCGCCGTAAAGGCGACGGTGGGGAACATGATCCGCGTCAGCTTGACGCACAGGGCCGCCGTCTGGGCGTCGAAGCCCCCGGCAAAAATCCGGATAAGCGGCTCGGCCAGCAGCATGCCCAGCGCCGTCAGGAGGAGGGCCGCAAGGCCCGTGACGGTCATAAAATTGCCGGCAAACGCCATGGCGTCGCGCCTGCCCTTTTTCATCAGGGTCTCGCTGAACACCGGGATGAAGCTGGCGGCGATGGCGGAGGCGAAAATCACGTCAAAAAAAACGCGGGGGATGCGGCTGGCCGTCAAAAATGCGTTTGTCTCCATGCCGCTGCCGAAGGTTACGGCCATCAGCCTGTCCCGGAAGAGCCCCAGAAGCTTTCCGGCAAGGGTCAATATCATCACAAGGCTGATGGCCCGAAAGGCGTTGCCTTCTTTTTTACTCATACAGGTCTACTTTCAATAACACAATTATAACTTGCACAATTACGCAAATACATAAGACGCCCCGGCCTCAAAATGGTTCCGGCGGACGCGGCGTCGGGGGCGGTCAGGGAAATTCTGTTACGGGTCAACTCGTTGTATTTTACCCCAACCGGGGTGATATTTCAACATCAATTGAGGTATATAACGAAAGTGTTGCGCCGCTTTCGCCCGTGTTGAAAAGCGGCGAATATTTTCGTATAATATACAAATTACGAGCAAATGAGGGACTACATACAACATGAAAAAAACACTATCCGGCATCCTGGCAGTTTCCATGGTATTTTCCTTGTTGGTCTCGGCGCTGACCATATCCGCCAGCGCCGGGGGTGCCGGTACGGTGGTATACCGGAACTCGCAGCAGATTGCAGACAATCTCACCTACACTAACACCATTCATTGGACAAGCGAGCAGCAGCGCCAGGAAAACTACGCCCTGACCCTATCGGGCCCGGGCGATGCGTACCCCATCGTCATGGCCTGCGACACCATGTACGGCCGCTTCCGGGTCGATGAGATGATCGCCTACGCCGAGAGCCAGGGGCGGCGCGTGCTGGGCGCTGTCAACACCGACTTTTTCGCCATGCAGAACGGGGTGCCCCTGGGGCTCGTCGTGGAAAACGGCGTGTACAAGTCTAGCCCCGAAGGGCACAACGCCGTGGGCTTCCGCCCCGACGGCAGCGTGGTCTTTTCAGAGAACACGCAAATCACCATCACCCTGACCAATAACGGCAATACCGGCCTGGACGGCTATCCGCCGGACATGACAAACGCCGGGCAGACCACCTCGCTGACCCATTTCAACAAGTACCGGGTTGACGGCGGCGGCATGTATCTGTTCAGCTCCGCCTTCTCCACCGTCTCCACCCGTACCTCGACGCCGGGCTGGTTTGTGCGCTTTAGAATCCTGGAGGGCGCGCCCAGCGTCAGCGGGACGATGACGCTCCTGGTGGAGGAGACCCTCGCCTCGGACACCGAGATACCCATCGGCGACGAGTATCTCGTCCTGACGGCGGCCGACGCCAGCTGCCTGGGCGGGGAATTTGCCAAATTCAAGCCGGGCGACCGGGTCACGCTGACCACAACCTGCTCGGACCCGGCGCTCAACGACGCGGCCTGGGCCACCGGCGGCGGCGATTACATCATCAAAAACGGCGCGATGACGGACCCCAACAGCTGGGACAAGGCCCTTTTGAAGAAGAACCCCCGCACCGCCCTGGGCGTAACGGCCGACGGCGCGCTGGTCGTCCTGGTGGCCGACGGGCGCGAGGTCAACAGCGCCGCGGGCCTGACCCTACAGAGCCTGGCCGAGGAGATGGTGGCCCGCAATTGCGTCACGGCCATTAACTTGGACGGCGGCGGCTCCTCCGTCATGAGCCTGCGGTTGCCGGGGCAGTCCAATTGCACCGTCGTGAACAGGCCCTCCGACGGCGCGCCCCGCAAGGTCAGTACATATCTGCTGTTCGTCACAGACGCGGCGCCCGACGGGCAGCCCCGCCACTTGGGGCTTGTCAACGAGGGCTTCGAGGTTCTGGCCGGCTCGTCGGTTGACTTAAGCTTCCTGGCCACCGACAGCGGCTACATGCCCGTGACCCCGCCCTCAGATATCCAGGTCACCTCCCAGAAGGGCCTCGGCACCATCGTCGACGGCAAGTATGTGGCCGGCCCCGTGCACGGCGTGGACTATCTGACCCTGACCTCGCCCTCCACCGGCGCTGTGGGCACGGCGACCGTCCATATCATCTACGACCCCACAAAGCTCACCGTCACAAAGAACGGGGAGACCACCCCTCTCACCTCGCTGACGGCTTACGTGGGCGACGCCGTGCAGCTTAATGCCTCGGCCTTCTACTACGGGCTCCCCGTCAACGCCGACCCGGAAGCGAAGATCTACACGGTTGAGGGCGATATCGGGACCGTCGACCCCACGGGCCTCTTCACCGCGGCGGGCGGCGGCGGTATCACGGGCTCCATTACCGTCTCCATCGGCGGCTGCTCGCTGACCATCCCCGTCACCGTCACCGGCTTTACCGATGTGGAGGGCCACTGGGCGCGCGCGTACATCCGCGACCTGTCCCTGTCCGGCGTGGTCAACGGCGTGAGCGACACCCTCTTCGCGCCGGAGAACACCATCAAGCGCGGCGACTTCGTGCTGATGCTCTGGCGTGCGGCCGGTAAGCCCGCCCCCGCGGCGCCCACCACCTTTACGGACGTGCTGCCGGAGGATTACTACGCCGAGGCCATTGCCTGGGCGGAGGCCCAGGGCATTGCCAAGGGCACCGGCGAGGGGATTTTCAATCCCCAGGGGACCTTGACCCGTGAGCAGGCGTTTACGCTGGTGTACCGCTCCATGGCCGTGCTGGGCAAGACGTACCCCGACGCTTCCACCGAGCTGCTTGCCGGATTTGCTGACGGCGCGGCGGTGTCCGAGTGGGCCCGGGTACCCACGTCCACGCTGATTTCACTGGGCGTCGTGTCCGGCGCCAACGGCGCGCTCCTGCCGGCAGACGCCATGACCCGCGCCCAGATGGCAAAGATACTCGACACGGTTATCAAGCTGCCTAAAGAACCCGTTTTGGGGCAAACTGATAATACCGGCGGTACGGATATCACCGACGCGCCCGCTCCATAAGGCGTCTGCCCCCGGTGCGTTGCCCCGCACAAAATAAATAGATAAGAGGAACCAATCATGTTTGTCGACAAAGCAACCATCCGCGTCAAGGCCGGCGACGGCGGCAACGGCGCCGTATCCTTTCACCGCGAAAAATATGTCCCCGCCGGCGGCCCCGACGGGGGAGACGGCGGCCGCGGCGGCGACGTGGTTTTAAAAACGGACCCCCACATGTCCACCCTCATGGACTTTCGCTACAAGCGCAAATACACGGCGCCCAACGGCGCGGACGGGGCCGGCAAAAACCGCACCGGCAAGGACGGGGAGCGCCTTGTCATCAAGGTCCCCAACGGCACGGTGGTCCGCGACAAGGAGACCGGCGCGATCATCAAGGATATGACCGGCGTGGACGAATTCGTCATCGCCCGGGGCGGCAGCGGCGGCTGGGGGAACGTGCGGTTCGCCACGCCCACCCGGCAGGCGCCCCGCTTTGCCAAAAGTGGACTGCCCGGCGAGGAAAAGGAGATCACCCTGGAATTAAAGCTCCTGGCCGACGTGGGCCTGGTGGGGTACCCCAACGTGGGCAAATCCACCCTCCTGTCGGTGGTCTCAAAGGCCAACCCGAAAATCGCCGACTACCATTTCACAACGTTGTTTCCCAATCTGGGCGTTGTCTACGTTGACGAGGGCGTCTCCTTTGTGATGGCGGATATCCCCGGCATCATCGAGGGCGCGTCCGAGGGGGCCGGCCTGGGCCACGACTTTTTGCGCCATATTGACCGGTGCCGGCTGCTCATCCACGTGGTGGATGTCTCCGGCAGCGAGGGGCGCGACCCCGTTGAGGACTTTGAAACCATCAACGAGGAGCTGCGCCGGTACTCCCCGGAGCTGGCCGCGCGCCCGATGCTGGTGGCGGCCAATAAAATCGACATCGCCGCCGACCTCGAACGGCTGGAAGCCTTCCGGTCATATATTGAACAACAGGGCCTGGAGCTGTTTGAAATCTCCGCCGCCACCCAGCGCGGCGTCCGGGAGCTTGTCTCCGCCACCGCGGCGAAGCTTCAGCACCTGCCGCCCGTCATCGTCTACGAGCCGGAATATGTGGAGAAGGAGGAGGTCCTCTCCCCGGAGGACCTGGAAATAAAGGTCTCCGGCGGCGTCTGGACCATCGAGGGCAAGTGGCTTGAAAAGCTGGTGAGCAACACCAACTTTTCCGACAACGAGTCCATGGCCTTCTTTGAACGGCAGATGCGCGAGGCCGGCGTCTACGACCGGCTTGAAGAGATGGGCATCTCCGAGGGGGACACCGTCTCCTTCTGCGGCATGGAATTTGAATACGCAAAGTAAACCCACCCGCCCGCCCAATAAAGGTATGGGGCTCCGCCCCATGCCCCATTGGAACACACCATCATGGCTCCCCCTTGGGGGAGCTGGCGCGAAGCGCCTGAGGGGGTGCACGCGCAGGCGGGAATCCACGTCCCCGGCTCCCCCTCAAGCCTCGCTTGCGAGGCTTTGGGAGCATGGCGCGAAGCGCCTGAGGGGGTATATAGGCGGGCAGCCGCCCTCCTGTCGTTCCCGTAGGGCGCGGCTACCCAAGGAACCAAAGGTTCCTTTACGCGCCGGCTTTTTGTCCCCGGATGGCCTGTTACAGACGGGCCGCCCCGGAGTGCGGCCCCTACGGAGGCTTTGGGAGCGTGGCGCGAAGCGCCTGAGGGGGTATATAGGCGGGCAGCCGCCCTCCTGTCATTCCCGTAGGGCGCGGCTTCCCAGACGCGCCGGTTTTTTGTCCCCAGACGGCCTATTACAGACGGGTCGCCCTGGAGTGCGGCCCCTACGGAGGCTTTGGAAGCATGCCGCCGAAGGCGCCTGAGGATGTTCCCAACAATTTCTTTTCAAATACAGGCCCCTGTGCTATAATACCGGTTTAAGCAAACCTATTAAAAAGACAGGAGCGGCGCCATGATATCCGAAAAAATGAAGAAGCTGGCCGAAAACAACAGCGTCATCCGGGCCATGTTCGAGGAAGGCAACCAGATGGCCGCCAAATACGGCCGTGAAAACGTCTTCGACTTCTCCATCGGCAACCCGAACTTTCCGGCCCCCGACGCGGTCAAAACGGCC
>JAJUHI010000066.1 GCA_029267955.1 Sporobacter termitidis
CCGCCGACCCGGTCGTGGACCGGGAACGCGCAGCGCACCAGGGGGATATTCAGCCGCCGCGCCATCCGGCGCCCGTCGGAGCTGCCCAGCATCAGATTGACGCCCTTCTCCCGGGCGTGATGCTCTAATAGGTCGAAATCGCAGTCGTCCAGAATGACGGGCTCCCCGGCAAAGTAGCGCCCGGCGGCTTGTTCAACTTCCTGCGCCAAGGCCGGCTGTAAAGCCGGGCACACCGAGCCTGTGGCGCAGACGAGGGGCGCCGTGCCGTTTTCGCAGCACAGACGCGCCATTGAATAGACGAAATCCGGTTCACCGTAGACGGCGGCCCGGCCCTCGGCGCAGTATTTGTGACTGTCCACCATGGCGTCGATATACCGGCCGCGCTCTTTGACAAGGGCATCGGACCGTACACCGCCCAGAGAGACCAGCGTGTCAAGCAGCGCGTCCGTATCGCGGATACCGATGGGCAAAGCCAGCTTCGTATAGGGGACGCCGTATGTATCCCACAAGTATTTCGCCGGTGAAAACTCCGTGTCGTTAAAGAGCATCAGTTCGATGGTGTGCCGGGCGCCGGCCATTTTTGATATATCCGTCAGGGCGGTTCCGCCGGGCTTGAGCCGCTCGTATTTTTCCGCGTGAACGCCGTCCAGGTTATCCGACAGGTCCGGCAGCAGCACATAGCGGAGGCCCATGCCGTCCAGCAACTCTTTTAGCTGGCGGCAGTCGGCGGGGGAGAGCATCGGCGTGATGACGTTGATCAGGTCGTTGGGCGTCGGGTCCATGTCCGTCTGCGTCACCAACGACCAGAGGGCCATGTTGAAGCCCTCGTACTGTGTCCCGCCGTACCCGGCCGACGGGATGGTGATGATTTTGACACCGGTATCGGGGTGCGTGTCGTAAAATTCCCGCACGATGGCCGGCACGTCCTCGCCGATGGTTTCGGCGAGGCACGTGGTGGCGACGCCGATGACGTCGGGGCTGTAGAGCTTGATGAGGTTATCTATGCCTTTGATGAGGTTTTCACGGCCGCCGAAAACGGTGCCGTGCTCGGTCAGGGAGGAGGAGGCGATGTCCACAGGCTCGTTGTAATGGGTGGCCATGTGCCGCCGGATGTATGTGGCGCAGCCCTGGGAGCCGTGCAGGATGGACATGCAGTTTTTAATGCCGGCCAGCGCGCTGACGGCGCCCATGGGCATGCACATTTTGCAGGGGTTGACATTTAAATTGACAAGATCGGCGCCCATATTATCCGCACTCCCTTCTGCAGTACGCCCAGACCGGGCTGTTCATCGACAGGTTGACCTCCCGCGTGAAGTTCCGGACGCCTTCAAAGCCGGCCAGCGCGTGCCGGCGTTCGTGGTTGTGGTCGCAAAAGGCGATACCCAGCTTGTAGGCCAGGGGCCGCTCCTTCACGCCGCCCACCAGGATATCCGCCCCTTTGAGCAGCATGAATTCTTCAAGCTCCGAAGGGTTGGCATCGTCCAGTATCACCGTATCGCCGCCCACCAGACTTGAGATGACCTCATAATCCTCCTCCTTGCCGGTCTGGGTGCCGACAACCACCGTCTCGATTCCCAGCTCGTTAAACTGCTTTATGAGCGAGATGGCCTTAAAGCCGCCGCCCACAAAGATGGCGGCCTTTTTGCCTTTAAAACCAGGGCGGTAGGGTTCGATAAACGCTTCCGCCGCCTTCGTCTGGGCCGCAATGAACACTTCCGCCCGTTTAACCGCCGCACTGTCGCCCAGCGCCCTGGCGATCCGTCGGAGGGAATCGGCGGTGTCCGATATGCCAAAAAAGCTGACGTTGATGTAAGGGATGCCGAATTCTTCCGCCATCCGTCTGGCCAGATAGGTGGAGGAGCCGGCGCACTGCACGACGTTCAGCCGCGCCGACGGCATTTTTTTGAGGGACTCAAAGCTGGCGTCGCCCGTGGCGGTGGAGATCACGTTGATGCCGATTTCCTTGAGGTAATTCTTGATAATCCACATCTCGCCGGCCAGATTGTAGTCTCCCAGGATGTTGACGCCGTCGGCCTTCGGGACGTCTTTGTAGGGCAATATCACCTGCATGATGGCGTCGCAGGCCAGCTTGTAGCCCTGGGATTTGGTGCCGGAAAAGCCGGAAGCCTTCACGGGGATGACCCGGATGCCGTGCTTCTTTTCCGCCCTTGCGCACACGGCGTCGATATCGTCGCCGATGACGCCGGCGATACAGGTGCCGTACACAAAGATGAGCTTTGCCGACGCCTTTTCCGCCAGCTGGTCGATGGCGGACGACAGCTTTTTTTCACCGCCGAAGATCACATCGGTTTCACGCAGGTCGGTGGAAAAGCTGGTCCGGAAAATCTCCGGGCCGCTGGTGAGGCTGCCCCGGATATCCCAGGTATAACTGGCGCAGCCGATGGGGCCGTGGATCAGGTGGTAGGCATCCGTGACGGGATTTAACACCACCCGCGCCCCGCTGTACACGCAGGCCCGCTGGCTCACCGCGCCCGATACGCTGGTTGTGTCGCAGGCTATGTTGCTTGTGATACCTGAGCCGCCGCCGCAGCCGGAGCAGGCGCCGCCCTTGTCGAGTATGGATTTTCTTCTTTCTTCTAAAACGCTGACGTTTTTGATCATGCCGGCGCCTCCTTTCTTTGAATGCGTTATGGGTGGTTGTGACGCAGCCGTCCGCTACATCACCGTTTCCAGGTCCTCGTCGGCGCAGGTCGCGTCCTGGCGGTCCATTAAGGTGTTCGTAATCCGTTCCACGATGCGGATCATGCCCGTATAGCCCACCAGGGGGAGATAGGAGTGGACGTAACGGTCCAGGATCGGGAAGCCGGCCCGGACAAGGGGGATATTCTCCGCCTTGGCGATCGCTTTGCCGTAGCTGCCCCCCAAGAGCAGGTCGACCGGCTCGTTTTTGATGAGCTGGTGCAGCTCGAACAGGTCGGAATTGGCCTTGACGACGGCGCCGGTGACGCCGTAACGCTCCAAAAGGGCGGTAACCTCTTTTGTAAACTCTTCCATCGGCGTGCCGGTGATGACGTATTTGGGCACCATGCCCATCTCCAGGCAGAGGGATGTCAGGCCCGTGACGATGTCCGGGTCGCCGTAGATGGCGACGGTTTTCTGGTAGGTGTATTGGTGGGAGTCCAGCAGGATATCCACCAGCTGGCCGCGCTGCTCCTCCAGCTCGTAGGGCACGTCGGCTTTGGAGATGCGGGAGAGCTCCATGAGGAAGCGGTCAGTGGCCTCGATGCCGATGGGCAGAGGGAGAAGGGTAAAGGGGACTTTGAATTTTTTCTTTAACAGCTCCGCCGGCTCCGTGTTTGTCATGGGACCCAGCGCCAGAACCTCCGTACAGTCGCCGAGGCTCCGGATTTCATTTATGGTTGTGCCGCCCTTGGGGTACATTTCAAAACGGCCCACCATCGGCGCGTCCATGACGCCGGAGGTGTCGGGGAACAGGATGAAGGGGACCTTCATGAGCCCGGCCAGGCGTTTGATTTCCCGCATGTCGCCGGGGTTGACAAAGCCGGGGAAGATGGCGGTTTTGCCGTTGGGCGTGCCGGTGCTCACGGTTAAGTAATTGATAAAGCCCTGCATCATGTTATAAAAGCCGTTGATGTGGGAACCCACGTAGCTGGGGGTATTCGTGTGGACCACATACTTGCCCTCCGGGATATCCATGTCGGCGATGCAGGCGCCCACGTCGTCGCCAATGGTCTCCGACAGGCAGGTGGTGTGCACGGCAATGATGTCGGGATTGTAGATATCAAACACATTTCTGACGGCCGTTTTCAGGTTGCCGCCGCCGCCGAACACGGAAGCGCCCTCTGTGAAGGAGCTGGTGGAGGCCATGGCGGGCTCCTTGAAATGGCGGGACAGATACGTGCGGTGGTAGGACGCGCAGCCCTGGCTGCCGTGGCTGTGGGGCAGGCATTTGTGGACCCCCAGCGCCGCATACATCGCGCCGACGGGCTGACAGGTTTTGCAGGGGTTGATGCGCAGCGCCTTGCGCTCGGTCATTGTTTTTGGCGTCAGGTCAAGCATGGTCGTCACCTCCGACGGTACCAACGGTACCGATGAGTGTGGAATGATTTTTCCAGGGCGGCGTCACAAACGCCCAGGCGTTGGTGTAGATGGCCATGGTGATGTCTCTGGCGAAGTTGACGGCGCCCAAAAAGCCCGCGTAGGGCCCCGCGTAATCGTAGGAGTGCATCTGGCGGGAGGGGGTGCCGCCCTTTTGGATGATGTACTTATCCTTGATCCCGGAGAAGAAAATGTCCGGCTTCATCAGCTTGATGATCTGCTCCGTCTCGAAGTGGTTGAAGTCGTCAATGACCACATGGCCGTCCTTCATATCGCGTATCATCCCGGCATAGGTGCCCAGGGGGAGCTCGCGGCGCAGCTCTTCGATTTTTTCATCCGAATATCGCTGTTTGTACAGCTGGGGGTCGGGGGTCATGACGAGATTTTCGATGTTCTTGCTGTCGGCGTCCTCCTTGATGGTGGGGAGTACCTGGCGGCCCTCATAATCGTCCCGGTGGGCAAATTCGTAGCCGGCGATAATGGTCTCCACGCCGAAGTCCCGCAGCAGCGCCTGATAGTGGTGGGAGCGGGAGCCGCCGACAAAGATGCCGGCCTTCTTGCCCTTGAGCTTGCTTTTGTAGTACGCGACGGCGTCGGCAATGTTCGCCAGCTCGTCACGGATGACCTCCTCTGTCCGGGCCGTGAGCTCGGGGTCGTCGAAATACTTGGCGATATCCCGCAGGGACTGGATGGTGGCCTCCACGCCGATAAAGTTGACCTTCAGCCAGTCGGTCCCGTATTTGTCCTTCATCATCTCCGCCACATAATTGATGGAGCGGTGGCACATGACCAGGTTCAGGTCGGCCAGATGGGCGTTTTTCATGGTCTGAAAGGATCCGTCGCCGGTGAAAACGGTGACGATTTCGTACCCGATACGCTTTAGGATGCGCGCCTGCTCCCAGCCGTCGCCCCCGATGTTGTATTCGCCCAGGATGTTGATGGCGTGCTTTGTCGCCGGGCGCTTGTCGCCGGTCCCGATGATGTGCTTCATCAGGCCGTTATTGGCGATGTGATGGCCGGCCGACTGGGACACGCCCTTGTACCCCTCGCAGGAAAAGGCGATGCATTTAATGCCGTATTTTTCCTCCGTCCGCTTTGCCACCGCCTCCACATCGTCGCCGATGAGGCCGATGGGGCAGGTGGAGCAGATCATGATGGCCGCCGGGTGGAAAATCTCCACCGCCTCGGCGATGGCCTGCTCCAGCTTTTTTTCGCCGCCGAACACGATGTCCGACTCCTGCATGTCGGTGGAAAAGCAGTAGGGGAGATAATTTTGGCCGCCTGGCTCCGCCACGGCCTTATTGCGCCGGGTGCCCCAGCTGTAATAGCCGCAGCCGATGGGGCCGTGGGTGATGACGAGACAGTCCTTTAACGGGCCGACCACGACGCCCTTGCAGCCGGCGTAGCAGCAGCCGCGGTTGGTGATGATGCCGGGGATGGTCCGGGTATTGGCCGCAATCTCCTGGCTGCTGGGGGCGTTTTCAATCTGGAGGACATGATCCTTGCGGTTTTTGTAAACACGTGTTGTGTAATGATCCAGCATTCTGGTTCGTTCGTTCATGAGTGTCACCTGCCTTTATTAATAAGCCTCTGTTGTCGACTCCCCGGTGCGGACGGTATAAGCTTCCAGGATGGGCATGACGAATATTTTGCCGTCGCCCGGGTTCCCGGTCTGGTTTGTGTCGATGATGATTTGGACGACCTCGTCCACCTGACTGTCTTCCACGATGATGGTAAAAAGCCGTTTGGCAATCAGGCGGTGGGTTTCCGTCAGATGCTCGCCGACGGCGCCCATGGGGACCTGCCCCGTATCCAGAAGAAGCGAAGCCGTCTGCATGTCGACGGCCTTCTTGCCGCGCCCCAAGCATTTCCGGCAGGAAAACGCGGGATAGCCGGCGCTGGCCAGGGCTGTTTTTGTCGGGTTGACCATATTCATGCGGATGATGGCCATGATCTCTTTCACGCCGGCACCTCCTACAGGCCTTTTTTGCCGGTGCTGATGGTGTAGGCCTCGTCGACCGGGGAGATGAAAATGCGCCCGTCGCCGAAGGTGCCGCTGCCGGTTTTCGCGTAACGCATGATCACGCGGATGATATCGTCCTTGTCCTCGTCGTTGCAGACGATCATGAGCATTTCCTTCGGAATCTCATCGTAGTGGACTTCGCCGACGGTGATGCCCTTTTGCTTGCCCCGGCCGTAGACATCCATCTTCGTGAGCGCCGGGAAGCCGGCGGCGACCAGTTCCGACATGACGATGCCCGTTTTCTCAGGGCGGATAATCGCTCTTATCAATAACATGTCAATTCTCCTTTACCGGTTGATCGGAATACATCACATATCCAAAATGCCGTGCTCTAAAAGGATTTCTTCAAGCCGTTCCTGACTGAGGGGCTTTGGAATCACAAACATGTCGTTGCTGTCGATCTTCCGGGCCAGCTCCCGGTACTCGTTGGCCTGGTTGCAGGTGGGGTCGTATTCAATGACGGTCTTCTTGTTGATTTCTGCCCGCTGCACCATATTGTCGCGGGGAACGAAGTGGATCATCTGCGTCCCCAGCTCCTTGGCGAAGGCGCTGACCAGCTCGGCTTCGCCGTCCACCTTACGGGAATTGCAGATGAGGCCGCCCAGCCGGACGCCGCCGGTATTGGCGAATTTGGTGATGCCCTTGCAGATGTTGTTGGCCGCATACATGGCCATCATCTCGCCCGAACAGACGATGTAGATTTCTCTGGCCTTGCCCTCGCGGATCGGCATCGCAAAGCCGCCGCAGACAACGTCGCCCAGGACGTCGTAGAAGACGTAGTCCAGGTCGGCCTCATAAGCGCCCAGCCGTTCTAAAAGGCTGATGGAGGTGATGATGCCGCGGCCCGCGCAGCCGACGCCGGGCTCCGGCCCGCCGGATTCCACGCATTTGATGCCGGCAAACCCGGTTTTCATCACCAGATCCAGCTCGATATCGTCGCCCTCCTCCCGCAGCGTGTCCAGTACGGTCTGCTGAGCCAGGCCGCCAAGAATCAGCCGTGTGGAATCGGCCTTGGGGTCGCAGCCGACAATCATGATCTTCTTGCCCATCTCGCCGAGACCGGCGTTCAAGTTCTGGGTGGTGGTGGATTTCCCGATGCCGCCCTTGCCATAAATCGCAACCTGTCTCATAGTGCTACCTCCGTTATAAATATTGAAGGGGTCCGCCCAGACGAGCTGTGCAAACCCCTTTGTTTTTGCCTGTAACGATATGGTTTTTGGTTGTAGCTCTAGTATAAGCGATGGATAACGGCTGCCACAATACATCAGATCTTGAAAAATACACCCGTTTTTCACAAATTTTTATGTAACTTTAACAGGAACGCCGACCGCAGCCGGGCGCGAGGGCGGTATTTATAAAAATGAATAATCAGAAAATATAAATTTCGAAAATAAACGTAAAAATACGAATAAACGCCGTAGCATTGACGCGATAATGAAAGTGCAGTAAACAGAAAATTCAAAACCGGACGGCGTACGGCTATCAAGGCGCGGCGGGGATCTGAGAGCAGAGCGCGGAGTGGATGGTATTATGTAACCTGCGCAACGCTCTCTTCATAAAAACAAAGAAGGGCTTTTATATCGTTGCCGCCCGGCAGATACCAAAAGCCCTGTATCCACTTAGCCCAGCTTGATTGACAGCGCCTGTTCCATTGTGTACAGGCCCTTCCGCTTTTTCATCAGCCATTGGGCCGCGTAAATCGCGCCCTGGCCAAAAGCGGCTCTGCTGAGCGACTCGTGGGTGATTCGGATGATCTGGTTCGGCAAACCGAAAATAACCTCATGCTTGCCGATGATGCCGCCCACGCGCACGGAGTTGACGCAGCGCTCCTTGTCCAGATTCAGGTCCTCGGCGATTCTCAGGGCCGTGCCGGAGACGTCCTTTTTGTCCCTGAAGTGCTCTTCAACGATTTCTATGTCAGCGTGGGGTATGATTTTCTGCAGCACTTTTGACGCGGCAATCAGAAAATTAATACCCAGCGTTATGTTCGGAGAATATAAAACCGCCGTCTGTGAGGCGAGCTCTTTTAAATGCTCCAAATCCTTCGGCTCATAATTTGATATGGCGGAAACAATGCGCGTGCCGTGTTTCACCGCGCCTTTGTACGCATCGACAGAGCCGGAAGTTGAAAAATCGATGATCACGTCCACCCGGGAGTCCTTGAACAGACGGTCAAAATCCGCTTCTGAGGAATATATCCGCCCCTCGTCATGCTCGTGGCCCAATAACCGGCTGGCAAACTCGCCTTCATGGGTCTGCGATTTGCGCACGACCCATTTAAGCTCGCATTCCGGCGTATTGATAATCTCGTTTGCCACAACGGAGCCGGTTCTCCCAAAACCAAACAAGCCGATGGTTATCCCCATAAAATGTCTCCTTTCTTAAAAAATACTTTGGGATTGAAAATAGAAAAAAGCCGCAGACATCAATCCGCGGCAAAAGAACTAAATTAGATACAGCAAATTGGCCTCTTCTACGCTTACGAGATTAGCTGACGGATTCGGGCGGAAGCTCGCCCTACGTGATCATCACGATTCACCCCAAAAATGGTTCTCCCGTTCCATTGCCGGATTCAGCGGATTAAAGGTTTATCAAATCGTACAGTATATTTAGGTTACTATAAATATTTTACTACATATTGTAGATAAATACAAGCACAAATTAGCTGGAGAGGACAGCAGAAAGCCGGTAAACGCGGCGGTTTACCGGCTTTGTTTTCTTGCCTTTTCGGTGTTAGTCCTTCAGGTATTCTTCGGGGCTCGGGAAGCACGCGCCGCAGATATTGCAGCGTTTTTTGTCATTGTATTTGCAGAAACGCACGTTGTCGCCCATATAGGTGTAGGTGTGCGTTCTGGCGAAGGGCATTTTCTCCAGTTCCTCCGGCGGAATGTCGGGCTTATCCGTTGCCGGCGCCCTGTTGATGGTCCCCCAGGTGCCGGATAAGAATGCCGCCTGGAACAAGACCGGCTTGTTCATCTTGCGGAACAAAATCGGACAGTGCCAGACGTTGGCGGGGATGCGCACAACCGTCGGCTTGGTGATGATCTTGCTCTCCATGTGGTCGGGGTCGTCGCCGATGCGCATTTCAATTTCGCAGTCGAAGTCAAAGATGTTCATCGGGTCGGCGCCCATAAAGAAGATATACTCCTCGGCGCCCTGGTGGAAGTGCGTGTCCTCCATATCATTCGGGCCGGTGAAAATCTGATAGCCCACGTGGTAGGTGGCGTCCTCCATGTACGTTTCGCCCCGGAAATAGGCCTGGGGCGAGGGGCACCACTGGCCCCAGCGGGTCTCTTCCTTGGGCATGGCCAGCACGCATTTGGCGATCGCCGGCGAGAGCGGGGGCTTTTGCACCTTCAGCGTCGTGGCGTCGGAATAGGGCTTTGACTTGTAGTCGGGGGTGATGACGCAATCCTGGCCCAGGGGCGCCTTTGACGGGTCGTAGGCGCCGGTATCCGTATAGGATTGGATGCCGTCCTCGTTGACAACGGTCCATTTGACGTATGTATACGGCCGTTCCGGCACCTCGTCGGGGTGGGAAAAGCAATAGCCGCAGTAAGAGCATGTTTTCTTGGAATCCAGGACGCAGATGCTGGTTTCATCGCCCCCGTAGATATACTGCCGCTCGCCGTCGCGGCGCTCCACAAACTTGATGAAGCCCGTTTTCCCCGAGAGCATGACGGCCTGGAACAGTATCGGCTTGTCGACGCGGACAAAGTTCAGCGGGCTGTGCCAGAAGCCTTTGGGGATCTTGATGATCGTCGGCTCCGTAATGACGATCTTCTCCATTGTGTCCAGCGTCGGGCCCATAAAGAAGTGGACTTCCGCGTCAAAGGAGGCAAACACGTCCGGCAGCTTTGCGCCGAAAAACACGAGATATTCGTCCTCCCTGTGAAAATGGGGCTCGCGCTCCAGCAGCACCGGCGCCTTGAACACCTGGTAGCCTACATTCATGGCGGCTCCGGGCATATCCCTTTCGCCGCGGAAATAGGCCTGGGGCGAATGGCACCAGTCGCCCCAGCTTGTTTCCTGCGGCTCAAACTCGTAAAACAGCTTTTCGTACTTTTCCTGCATCATGAACCTTCCTTTCGATGTTCTGCCTGTCAAAACCGCCCGCCCCTCTATGCAGGCATGAAACTGCGAGATAGAGGGGCGGTTAGGTCATGCCTCTTCTGACTGCCGGTTTAACCTGAGGTTAAACCGGGTGTCGGCAGTCCGTTACGAGGCAAAGGAGCCGTATTGGAACAGGGCGCTGCCGGCCAGCGTGTACTGGATGCCCTGCACATCCTTTGAGACGGCGGTTAAGGCCGGGCCTTCGCACAGGCCGTACCAGGGGGTTTCCTCCACGAAGATCTTCAGCATCTCATAGATAATTTCGCCGCGTTCCTTCGGGTCATAGGTGGCCAGGGCCTTCGCGCCCAGTTCCATGTACTTGTCATGCTCGGGTCCCGTCCAGCCCAGCGGGATGAAGACCGGATACATGCCGAAGATGTCCGCCGCCATAATGCTCGGCGCGGTGGGCGTGAAGATGGCGATATCGAACTGGGTTTGATCCATCAGGATGGAGAAGTACGTGGCCTGGTCAAAGTTGATGATTTCTGCCTCGACACCGATATCTTTCAGGTTGCCCTGTATGATTTCGGCGATGGTGATGTATTCCGCCGCGCCGTTGGTGATAATGCGGAGCTTCTTGTCCTTCAGGCCGGACTTCTCGGCAAGCTCGGCGGCCTTTGCGGGGTCATATCCGATGGAATAGGTTTCATGCATGTTGGAAAACCGGGGTTCAAAGTCCACAAGGGTTTCCGACGCCGGCCAGCTGACGACTTTGGAACGGCCGCTGTAGACGACGTCCACAATCGCCTGGCGGTCGATGGCGTGGGCCACCGCGTGGCGGGCCTCCTTGGTGCCGAGCGCCGAGCCCTCCGACATGTTGAAGAAGGTGGTGAGGGACACGCCCGCGTTGGAGGAGATAATGTTATATTTGCCCAGGGATTCGATAAAATCGGCGTCCTTAATGGGGAAGCTCGCCACGTCCACGTCGCCCGTTTCAAGGGCGTTTACTCTCTGGGAGTTCTCGTTGAGGGTCTTGAAATTAATCTTCTTGATGGCGGGCGGCTCGCCCCAGTAGTCGTCGCGGGCTTC
>JAJUHI010000067.1 GCA_029267955.1 Sporobacter termitidis
ATATAAGTCTGGCTTAAATTTCAACGCACACAACGCATCGGCACATGCATATTTCGTATTGGAAAGGCTTTGATTTGAAAGGCGCCCTTTGCTAAAATTATAGAAGCAGGACGCAATAATAACATCAAGGGGGTCTGTCCATGTACACGCTTGCTCCCATTACACCGCGGGTTAAAGCCATGCGCGAGAAGTACCGGGAAACGAAGCCGGAAATCTGCATTGCCCGCTATAAGCTCGTTACGGAGTTTTACATGGCCCATCCGGAGCTGGAGGGCATACTGAAACGGGCGTATAACTTTAAGAATATCTGCGAGAACATCCCCGTGCGCATTGACGAGGGTGAGATTATCGTGGGCGGCCAGTCCGGCAAATACAGGGCCACGGCCATGTACCCGGAGAACTCCGCCGCCTGGATCAAGGAGGAACTGGAAAGCGGCTTTGTCTCCACCCGGGACGTGGACCCGTACATCATCTCCGAAGAGGACCGGCAATACGTCCTGTCCACCATCGATTTCTGGCTGGGAGAGTGCTTTTCCGCCAAAATTGACAGCTACCTGCCGGAAAACCTCAAGGACCACGCCATGAACGGCGTCACCACCTACGGCATGTTCGGCAGCGGCCAGCAGTGCGGCTCACCCGTGGGCCACTTTACCGGCAACCACTGGACGGCCATCCATGTGGGCTTTGGCGCCATCCGGGACGAAGCCGTCGCCAAGATGCGCGAACTGGAGGAGCGGGGCATTTTCGGCGACAGCATCGACAAGTATAACTTTTACCGCGCCGTTTCCATCGTCACGGAGGGTATGATCACTCTGACCAAGCGCTACGCGAAGTTAGCGGCGGAAAAGGCGACAAACGAGACCGACCCGCGGCGCAAAAAAGAGCTGTTAAAGATGGCGGAGGTGCTGGACTGGTGTATGGAAAAGCCGTGCCGTACCTTCCATGAGGCGCTGCAGACCATCTACATGTATCAAAACTGCATGTGCCTGGACGCCACCATGCACGGCATCAGCTTCGGGCGGCTGGACCAGTACCTGGGCAGCTTTTATGAGGCCGACATCGCCGCCGGGCGCATGACCCATGACGAGGCCCAGGAGCTTTTGGACCTGTTTTACCTCAAGGTGGCGGAGATGAACAAGCTGTGGAGCTACGGCGCCACAAAATCCGGCCCCGGCTACACCTCCGGCCAGTTGATGACCCTGGGCGGTGTGGACAAATACGGCCGCGACGCCACCAACCCCGTTACGTATATGATGCTCCAGTCGGCGGGGCGGCTGGTGCTCCACGACCCGCCCCAGGCACTGCGCATCCACAAGGGCACCCCCGAAGCCCTCTGGGAGGCCGCCATTGAGACGACGAAAATCGCCGGCGGCGTGCCCACCTTTGAAAATGACGACGTGATCATCCCGGCCCTGATGGCCCGGGGGCGGCTGCCCCTGGAGAGCGCCCGGAACTACTGCCTCATCGGCTGCGTGGAGCCCTCCGGCTGCGGCGACGAATGGCCCGCCTGCGGCGGCAGCGGTACGGAAAGCTACATGAACCTCGTCAACGCCGTGATGCTGGCCATAAACGACGGGTATTACAACCCGCCGCCCATGCCAGGCATGCCCGCCGGCGAAAAAACGCCGGAGGGCGGCGCGCCGGCCCGCCGGCGCAGCGGCGTTGCCACCGGGTACCTGTACGAGATGGAGAACATTGACCAGGTGCTCAGCGCCGTCCGCCGGCAGATTGAGTTTTTCGTCAAGCTGCACGCCAACTGCACCAACGCTTTTGAATATTTAAACAGGCAGCTGCTGCCTCTGCCGGTGGTGTCCTGCACTGTCACGGGCTGCATGGAGTCGGGCCGGGACGTCACCGCCGGCGGCGCGCGCTACAATTCCACCGGTATCGCGGGCGTGGGCATCGGCAATGTGGCCGACTGCCTGTACATGATCGAGCACCTGTGCTTTAAAACCAAAAAGTGCACCACCCGCGAGCTCTATGACGCGCTGATGAACAACTGGCAGGGCTATGAGGAGCTCCAGCGCTATATCAAGAGCCAGGCGCCCCACTACGGCAACGCCATTGCCGAGGTGGATAAGTACGCCAAGTGGGCGGCCGGCGTCTTTGCCGACGCGGTCAACGCCTGCACGGGCCCCCGGGGCGTCTTCTCGGCGGGGCTGTACCCGGTGACCACCAACGTCATCTTCGGCCAGATGACCGCCGCCACGCCCGACGGGAGGAGCAGCGGCGTCCCGCTGGCGGACGGCATTTCTCCCGTCCAGCAGATGGACACCAACGGGCCCACGGCGGTGCTCGTCTCGGTGGCGAATATCGACCAGGTCAAATATCCCAACGGCACGCTGCTGAACATGAAGTTCCACCCCTCGTCCCTGCAGGGAGAGGAAGGCTTTAAGAAGCTCTCGTCCCTCATCCAGACGTATTTTGAGATGGGGGGCATGGAGATGCAGATCAACGTGGTCTCCGCCGAAACACTCCGCGCTGCCCAGAAAAAACCGGAGGAGTATAAAAACCTCGTGGTCCGGGTGGCCGGCTTCTCCACCTATTTCGTGGAGCTGCACGTGGAGAGCCAGAACGATCTGATCAGCCGCACGGAGCTTTCCTTGTAGGTTATATTTAATACGTATACGTATGGGACGCCGACCTTTGGCGTCCCGTATTTTTGTCTCGCATTGCCTATTATCAATTACAGACGGGCCGCCCTGGGGTGCGGCCCCTACGGCCGGCAGGAACACGTAGGGGACGCCGTCCTCGGCGTCCCGTTTGTCCGATTAATTCCGCGTTTTCTTGTCATTCCCGCATAGGCGGGAATCCATGTTTTGTCAACGGCCCGCTGAGGTCAAAGCGCCGTTAAGCGGCGCTTTGGGCCCTACGTACGTAGGAGCGGCGCGTCTGGGAAGCCGCGCCCTACGAAAAGGAGCGGCGAGCCGGGTGCCTTTTTATACCCCTCCCTCAGTCTCGCTGACGGCATTGCAAGCCGCCGTGCTCGACAGCTCCCTCGTCTGAGGGAGCTTTGGGGCTTATCCTTTACGCCGTCATCCCGTCGTCCGGCGTATCCTCCCCGTCCGACATGAACAGTTCCTCCGCGTCCTGCTGTGCCTTTATTAAGCACTGCCGCGCTCCGTCCAAGTTCTGCCGGTCCAGCTGATATATTGCATCCGTCATGCCGTTAAACAGCGTTTTATACAGCGCTTCATAATTCACCATTGCCCATATCTCCCATCTATCGTTATCGCTCAATGGAGGCTCAAGTCCGAGGGGCCGCGCCTGCCCATGACCGCGTTGCCTTCCTGTAGGCGGGCTGACCAAGGAACCTTTGGTTCCTTTGCCCGCCGCGCAGTGCCTCCCCGTCAAGTTACGCAGCGCTTAACCTCCCTAAAATGCACTGCCCCTCGAACTGTCTGCCCCATCGAGAAACAACAAATGCGGTGTTGGATGTGATCCAAACACCGCGATTCAATGCATAACACAACGATCACAACGCCTGTCGCCTCTTGTAAAAAAGAGGGAGGGACGTTATAATGCAGATGTGGTGCAGCGAAAGCTGTTGTGTATGGATGCGTGCACATCCTTGCACAGGGCGGGGAGTGTTGGCGCACTCCCTGCCTGCCCGCATTTATTATTTTCTCGATAGGTTAATTTTACCTTATATGGTGAAGGAATGCAATAGAAAGTTTGAGAACATTAGCACAGAAAGCGGGTATTAAATGCGCGATCATTATAAATCATGGGGAAGTTTAAAAGCTAGACTAGAGCGCCATTTGGCTGACTCTTTAAAAGGCAAAATTACATATTTTTATACCTCTTACCATAAGGTTCATAACGTATACGGAAGAGCGTCAATTCGGTTAAACGGACAGGAGTTGATATGCTTTTCCTGGATCAATACGCGATATCAGGATATTGATATCGGTGTAGAATATAAAAAAGATAAGTCAATAACATATGAGGCCTTAGTCGATAAACTAAGGGAGAAATGGAATGCAAATAATGTTCTCAGCGAGTATGATTTTTTAGCTGCTGTGCAGAAGTTTTTTAAGCTTACGATCAAAGAGGCTCAAGCTTCTGATGACAATATAATAAAAATACTTGCGGTGCTAGATAAGCGTACCGGGAAACGTACACTGCAAAAAATGAAAGATTCGGAAGAGTATCTGAATTATCCTCAATGGGTTCAGGACTTTTATAAAATAAGGTTTGACGCCGACGGCATTTAACACAAACAAGAATCCGCCTTTTCAGGCGGATTCTTGTGCATTAGGGCGGTATGCAGATGAAGTGTAGTGGAGTAAGTGAAGTAATTACGATGCGCTGTACTGCTTGAGGATTTCGATGAGCTTGAGGCCCGGGCCGGTGACTTCGTTTTTCACTTCGTCAAAGAGGGCGGTGGAGAGGTCCGTAAAGGCCTTCTGCTCGGCTTCGGTCAGGGTGTAGGTGTTGATGCCGGCCTCCTCAACGGTCTTGGCGTACTCTTCACGGAGCCCCAGGGCGATCTCAACGGATTTCTTCTCAAAGATCTTGCCGGCCTCGGTGATGACGGCCTTCTCGTCGTCGTTGAGGCTGTTCCAGGTGTCGCCGTTCATCAGGAGAGCCGCGTAGCCTTCGCCGATGTCGGTGAAGGTGAAGTTTTTGGCCACCTCATACAGCTTGAAGGGGACGGCGATGTTCCAGCCCGTGGCGGTGCCCTGCACCGTGTTGCGCTCGAAGGCGGTGGTCAGGTCGGCCAGGGGGATGGTGGTGGGGGTGGCGCCCCAGGCCTGGATGGACTTGGAGATCCAGGTGCCGGACGCGCGGAAGAATTCGCCCTTCATGTCGTCCGGGGTTTTAATCAGCTTATGGGTGTTGACGATAACGGCGGAACCCTGATACAGGGAGCCGACAAAGTGGATGCCGTGCTCGGCGTAGATTTCGCTGACGGTGTCGCGAATGGCGTCGGCAAATTCCAACCACTCGTCACTGGTGCCGGAGAAATAACCGTAAATGCACAGGGGGGCGATGTTGGGGATCTGGCCGGTGATATAGGAGCCCATGCTGTGGACAAAGTCCACGGTGCCGTCCATGACGGCGTCAAGGGTTTCGGTGTCGGTCACCAGGGTGCCGCCGACCTTCTCCTCGACGATCATCTTGCCGCCGGAGAGCTCCTTGACGGCTTCGGCGAAGGCATGGTACTGCTGGCCGGTCATGGCCTGGGCGGGGATGCCGTGGGCGAGGATAAAGGTCCTCTCGCGGACATTGTCCAGGTTAATGCCGCCGCTGCCAGCGGGAGCGGAGGGGGTTGCGGTTTCGGCGGGGGTGCTGGGCTGCGCGCTGGGGCTGGGGCTCGGCGTTGCTTTGCCGCCGCAGGCGGCCAGGGACGCAACTAGCAGCAGAACCAGAAGAATGCTGAGCGCTTTTTTCACGAAAATACCTCTCCTTTATTAATGAATTTTGGTTTCCTATATCGGCGCCCGAAAGGGCCGGACTTCCTCAGGCGTATCTATTATGCCGCGTACATGATGGACGGGAGCCAGGTGGCGATTGACGGGAACAGGGTAATCAGCGCCAGGCCGATGATCATGATGAGGACATAGGGCAGCGAACCCTTGATGATGGAAGACATTTTGAGGCCGGAATTGGAGCGCAGCACGAAGAGATTCAGGCCCACCGGCGGGGTGATCATGCCGATTTCTACGGACAGGGTGGCCACAACGCCGATCCACAGGGGGTCAAAGCCAAGGGCCGTCAGCGTCGGGAAGATGAAGGGAACCGTCAGGATGACCATGCTGGACGGGTCCATCAGGCAGCCCATGATAAACCACAGGACGTAGATTAGGATCATGATCACATGCTTATTGAGGCCGCTGGCGACGATGGCTTCGGCAATCTTGGAGGCGATGCCCAGATAGCTGATGACATAGCTCATGCAGAAGCCCAGGATGATCAGGAACACGATCATTGTGCCGGTCTTCGCGGTGGCCTTGAAGGATTCGATAAGAAGCTTCTTGGTCAGGCGCCCCTGGAAGAGGATGATCAAAAAGGCGCCGATGACGCCGTAGGCGGCGGCTTCCATGGGCGTGGCCCAGCCTAAGTACATGGAGCCCAGCACCACAAAGATCAGCAGCAGCGCGGGCAGAATGCGCAGGAAGCTGGCTTCTTTTTTGGCCGGCCGGTTGGCAGCCTGCTCGGCGGCGTCGAGGGCGTCGCACAATTCGGCTGACTGGACCGGCGTTTCTTCGTTGGTGAGCGTTATCGGCTCGGCAAAGTGCTCCTCCACGTTGGGGCAGTCGATGAGCTTTTTGTTCATCCGCACGCGGATGACGATGCTCAGGCACAGGAGCGCCGAGAGCATGAGGCCCGGCACGATGCCCGCCATCAGGAGCTTGACGATGGAGGTCTCCGTGATGATGCCGTACAGGAGGAAGGCGAGGCTGGGCGGGATCATGATGCCCAGCGTGCCGCCGGCGGCAACGGTGCCCACGGCGAAGGACGGGTCGTACTTCCGCTTTGTCATCTCGCCGATGGAGATACGGCCGACGGAGGCCGCCGTGGCGGGAGATGAGCCGCACAGCGCGGCGAAAATCGTGCAGGCCAGGGTGGTGCTGATGGCAAGCCCGCCCTTGATTTTCCCGATGCCCCGGTTGAGCACCGCGAAGATATCCTCGGCAATACCGCCCCGTGATAGAAACTCCGCCATCAGGATGAACATGGGGGCGATAATCTGGTTGATGCCGGTGCCCTGGGTGATGGCGATTTTACCGATCTGGGGTAAAAAGCGCGTGCCCATGAACAGCAGCATCGCACACACGGCCGTAAAGCCCATGGCGCTTTTGACGGGCGCGCCAAGGAACATCACGACCAGGAGTATGCCGAAGATGATAAGTAACATGAGTGCAGTAGACAAAAGGTCGGCTCCTCTCTACAGGTGGATTTTTTGGCGCATTACAGATATTTATCGCCGCCGGCAATAATATCTAGAATCATAAAGATCAATGTGACGAGCATCTGGACAGAACCGATTACCACCGGCAGGGTGGAAATCACATAGGGGAACTTGAAAACAAAGGGCCACATCTGGTTGATTTTGACGGCGCTGACCGTGGCGACCCAGCCGCCCCACAGGATGCACAGGACGACGATAAAGGCGCAGATATAGCCGATGACGGACATCACGCGGCGCGGCGTTCTCTTTTCGCTCTTGGTGTGCTTGTCAACCAGATCGCGGACAAGGTCCACCGCCACGTGACCGTGCTCCTGGAAGGCGTAGGAGCTGCCCAGGAAAGCCGCCCAGATGAATACGGCGCTGGTAACGTTCAGCGTCCAGACAGTGGGCGAACCAAAGAACTGCCGGAGAATCGATTCCATAACGGCCAGGATCGAGAAGATGAAAACGATAACGCCGCAGAGGATCGCGCCCACCGTGTTGATCTTGTCCATAAATTTCGGATACCTCAAGTAAGTCACCTCCTCTTTGCCCGGGGTTTGAATATATAATGTCGACAAAAATCACGGTAAAAACGGTTGTGATTGTCGCTCATTTATACAAATTCTATAGGCAAGCACCCGAAAAATCATCAGACAAATCTCCATAAATTCCGGGGAGGATGTTGTCAGATTTCAGCTTGGAAAATATATTATTTGTACTTTCTATACATTTTTTGTACTCGTTTATGATTATTGTTGTAAAACGTGACAATGACGCGGGAAGGGCTGTTGTAAAAACCGCTAAAAAAGCCCGCGCTGCCAAGCTAATATTGGCAGCGCGGCGGTGGATGGCGGGATGCTGATAGATGTTGGCACAATAAGGCGGCTTTCCCAGACGTGTGTTTTACCGGTTATCGGAGTGGAAAACACCCGGCTTAAAGTCGTCCGTCTTGAAGGCTAGCTGGAGCTTCAGCCTCGTTTCGGGGTCGTCCAGGGAGACGCCCAGGATGCTTTCAATTTTCCCGATGTGGTATAAGACGGTGTTGCGGTGCATGTGCAGGATGGAACTGACAACGGTAGCCTTGCGCTCGTTTTCCAGATAAATGCGCAGCAGGTTGAGGGTGTCTGTGCGATGGGCCGCGTCATATTCCTTCAACGTGTTCAGCGCCTGGAACAGGAAGGAGTTCTTAAAGACGACGGGCGCCGATTTGATACCGGCGGATAATAGGTGGTAGACCCAATAGTCGCTGAACTGGCAGTATACCCGCCGGTGCTGGTTTTTCGTGCTGTTGCCGGTTACGGACTTCATCTGGCTGGCTAGCTTGACCGCCATGATGGCCTGTTCGTAGGCGATGCCGATATCCCAAAGGCAGGTAAAGCGGTTGCTGATGCCGCAGTAAAAGTCCGAGGCCACCAGCGCCTTGTCAATGACGGCTTTAAACTGATCCGTTTCGCCGCGCTCAATGTCCAGTATCAGCACGTTGCGGTTCTGGGAGAACACCGACGCCTGGGGCATGACCTCCGCAAAGGACTGTACAAGGCGGCTTAAGGGGATATTGCCCTCGTCCTCAAAAGAAACGACAACGAGCCGGAAATTGCCCTCGAAGGGGAAGCCGGCGTAAGCGGCGCGGTTTCTGGCCTCCTCCTGGCTGGCGACATTTTTCATAATCAAATCCAGGGCCAGGGTTTTGACGGCGTTGCTGCCGCCGTAGGCGGCGCTTTCCCGGTCGACGTAAATCTTGATATATTTCAGTAATTTCCTGAACAGCTCCAGCAGCCCGTCCGTTGCCGGCCTGCCGCAGCAGACCATGACGACCTGTATGGAGATGGAGCCGCCCGTATGGAACATCTTTTTGACAACCTCATAGTTGGAGGTGGCATAATCGCGGCTGATGATCAGGTCGTGGGGTTTTTCGTACTCCTCCAGGCGGCGCAGCTTCTGGAACAGCTGCAGCGTCTCGGGCGGGTGGTAGCCGTATTGTATCAGCTTGTTTGTGACGACATCGTCGGTTTTGATGCCCTTGGTATAATAAAGCAGCTTAAAGGTGGAGTCCTGTATGACGATATGGTTTTTAAAGATCGGTTCGCTGAGCGTCAGCAGGTCCTGCAGGCCCTTGTTTGCCGCAACAGACTGTTCCATTTTCATTACCCAGGAGTGCACCTGGAGAAAGATGCGCTGAACGCGGTTGAACAGCTCCCGCACGTCGATGTTGCGCCGGATGACGGTGATCCCGCGCATGGCCTCCGGCGTTTCAGAGTCGTCCACCATGCGGTCCCGGACGCACAGAAAATACAGGTTTTCCCGCTTCGGCGCCGCCAGGGCCTCCGACAGGCCGCAGACAAGCAGCTTGTCGCCGGACATGTCCGTACCCGACGGGGAATACAGCTCCACGAAAGAAAAACGGGGATTGTGATCCGGCGGCAGATTGATGTCCGCTTCATAGCCCAGCTCGTCCATAATCAGCTTCAGACTGAGATCCATATGTTTCCCCCTGTCATCCTAAATTATATGTGAAAAATATCATAAATTAGGGCAAAACTCAACAATACTTATAAAAACAGCCAACGGACCGCCAAAAAAATTGTAAGACTTTACAACTGAGGGCCGGCGGTAATTGTAAAAAGCCACAGTTATTCTTCCTCTGCCGGCAAATAATACGCCCCGGCAGACGCATATCCGGCGGAGAGATTAGAAAAAACAATAGCGGGACAAAAAAGTTCGGCATTGAAAACATTGTTTTTGCCGCGGTCTTGTTATAAGTTGTAATGAGAGAATTCAGCCTGCTTTCGGCGCGCCGCCGGGCAGTCTGTCTGAGGAGGAGCACATGCGTACACCAAAAGAGAATTTTCTTCGTCTGGTGCGAAACGACGATCCGCAATGGCTGGGCGATCCCTATGCCTGTTTTAACTGCAACCCCGACACCGGCCTGCCGTACATTGTGGACGCGGTCGCCCTGGCCCACCGGCGCACCGCCAAAGGCGGCATTGGCGTGAAGGACGCCTGGGGCGTCGTGTGGGACTGGCCGGAGGACCAGCCGGGGCCGACCCCCAATCATGCCCCCGGCAAAATCGTCATCGAGGACATTACGCGCTGGAAAGACGCCTTTGAGTTCCCGTCCCTTGACAATCTGGACTGGGGCGGCACCCGCAAAATTGCCGAAGGGCTGGACAGGGGAAACAAGCTGGTGCTGGTACAGTCTCCCCGCGGCATGTTCGAGTTTTCCCACGCGATGATGGGCTTTGAGGACGCGCTGATGAATTTCCTCATCGAGCCGGACCACATGTACGACCTGCTGAGCGCATACACCGACTGGAAGATCAAGGGCGCGGAGCTGACCATCAACGAGCTGCAGCCGGACATCATCGTCAACTTTGACGACTGGGGCAGCAAGACGCAGCTGTTCCTGCCGCCGCAGGTCTGGCGGGATATTCTCAAGCCCCTGACAAAGCGGTTTTTCGACTATATCAAGTCCCGCGGCGTCATGACGATGAATCACTGCGACTGCTACGCCATGGAGATCGTGGAGGACATGGTGGATATCGGCATGGACATCTGGCAGGGCCCGACGCCGGAAAACGATATCCCGGAGGTCATCCGGCGCACGGAGGGCAAGCTGTTCCTGTTCGGCGGCATCGACATGTCGAAGATCGACCACCAGGACGCCGGCGAGGCGGAAATCCGCGAACACATCCGCAGCGTTTTCGACCGGTACGTCCCCTGCGGCCACTTCCTGCCCTGCTTTACAAGTTGGATGCCCGTCCATCCCCACGTGGCGGAGATCGCCAGGGACGAGATGGACAAATACGGCGTCGTTATGGCGGAAAAGCTCTACAAAAAATAACGGAAAGCAATATACAAGACCACAAGGCTGCCCAGAACGGCGCGCGCGGCGTTTTGGGCAGCCTTTTCGCATGGCGCCGGCATGGGCGCCGGATTGCCTTGATAATGAATTCCCCGTACCGTATAATGATGGTAAATAAACCCCGCCGAAAGGAGACGCGGACATGGAAGGCAAAGCCCGGGTATATCTCGTCAGAACGGAGGACCGCCGCGAGGGCGTCAGGCGCTGTTTAAAGCACATCGGGGCGCCCGATTATACCGGCAAACGGGTGTTCATCAAGCCCAATTTCAATACCGCCGATGTCACCCCCGGCTCCACCCACAACGACACACTGGAGGAGCTGATTCTTGGGGTGCAGGCGGGCCGCCCCCTTTCCGTTACCGTGGGTGACCGGAGCGGCCCCGCGGATACGGCGCAGGTGCTGCGGCAAAAAGGCGTTGACGCGCTCTGCAAGAAGCTGGGCGTCGGGCTTGTCAATTTTGAAGCGCTGCGG
>JAJUHI010000068.1 GCA_029267955.1 Sporobacter termitidis
GATTTTGACGAGTTCATGGAACAGCTCAAGGCCTATATCAAGGAGTAATCCACAACAAGAAGCAAAAGCGGGGGAATCATCCCCCGCTTTTAAATGCTGTACGGTAGATTGTATGAAGAGCATGAGGCTATCAAACAGGCTTAAAACAGTCGCGTCCTTTATCGGGCCGGACGCCGGCGTGATCGACGTGGGGACGGACCACGGCTTTTTGCCGGTCTGGCTGGCGCAGTCCGGCGCGCCGGGGCGCATCGTCGCCTCGGACATCGGGGAGGGGCCCCTCCAAAGCGCAATGTCCACGGCGGAGGCCTACGGCGTTGCGGACCGGATCGAATTTATCCGCACCGACGGGCTGGAGGGCATCGACCCGTCCGGCATCGGCACGGTGGTGCTGGCCGGCATGGGCGGCGAGACGATGATCGCCATTTTGGAAAAAGCCCCCTGGGTGCGCAGCGGCGGCGTCCGCCTTGTGCTGCAGCCCCAGACGAAGCAGACGGCGCTCACCGGCTGGCTTAAAAAGGAGGGCTTTGTCCTGAAGGACGCGGCCCTCTGCCGGGATGGCGGCAGGCTCTATCTGGTGCTGTATACCGTCTGGGACGGCGGCGGCGCGTTTAAAGAGCCGGTGGACATTCTCCTGGACAAGCGGGAGCCGCTGCTGCCGGAATACCTGGACCGGGAAATCGCCCGGTTAAAACGCGCCCTGGCGGGAAAGGCGCAAGCGCTGGCGGCGTCCGTCGGCGGCTCAAACGCTGATCTACGGCAACTACAGACATATCTTGAACAGGCAAAAGGGGAGACGGAGAAATGGCAACGGTAAAGGAGATATACAAGGCGCTGGAGACCTACGCGCCGCCGTCGCTGAAAATGGACTTTGACAATGTGGGTTTTCTCGTGGGGTTTTCGGATGCCCGGGTGGAGAAGGTGCTGGTCTGTCTGGACATCACCGATGAAACCGTGCGCGAGGCCGCGGATATAAAGGCGCAGCTGATCGTTTCCCACCACCCGCTGTTTTTTTCCTTAAAGCGCGTGACCGACGAGGACAGGACAGGCCGGAAAATCACCGCCCTGCTGTCCGGCGGCATCTCCGCCATCTGCATGCACACGAATTTGGACGCCGCCGACGGCGGCGTCAACGACGCCCTGGCCGAAGCGCTGGGCCTGGGCAATATCACGCTGCTCAATGAAGAAATCCAGGGCGCCGACGGGAAGAAGTATTCCGTCGGGCGCGTGGGGTATCTGGAGAAGCCTGCGGTGCTGGGCGATTTTATGCAGCATGTCAAGGAAAGCCTCGGCACCCGGGGCATCCGGTATCACGACGCGGGGCGAGAAGTTCATAAGGTCGGCCTCGTCAGCGGCTCGGGCGGGGACTATCTGGAAGACGCCCTCCGCCATGGCTGTGACACCTTTGTGACCGCCGACATTAAATATGATGTGTTTCTGGAAGCGGCGGAGGCCGGCATCAATCTCCTCGACGCCGACCATTTCTGCACGGAGAACGTGGTGGTGCCCAAGGTGGCCGGCCGCCTGAAGGCGCTGTTCCCGTCCCTGCAGGTGGAAATCTCCCGGCGTCAGGGGCAGGCCGCCTGGTTTTTCTGATGGATGCGTTGACAAAAATCTTGAATATTAGCCGGTCATCCTTTATAATGGCACCACGATACTGGTGCATGGCAGTATCATCAGACAGGTGAATATTGCTTTGGCATCGGGTCGAATATTATTGCGCTGCATCTCAGATACTGAGAGCGGCAGCAGGGAGGAATTTTAAAATGAAAAGACCCAGCATCGCAACAGGCAAGATGGTACGTTTGGCCGTACTTGTCGCAATCGTTCTGCTCATGTCGTTTACACCCCTCGGTTACCTGAAAATCGGCGTCGTGGAAATCAGTTTCCTGATGATCCCGGTGGCGATTGCCGGCATTATCCTGGGGCCGTCGGCCGGCGCCTTTATAGGCGGCGTGTTCGGACTGACCAGCTTTGCTCAATGCTTCGGCATGAGCCCCTTCGGCGCCGCGCTGTTGGCGATTAATCCGATTTTCACGTTTATTCTCTGTATGATACCGCGCATTTTGGCCGGCTGGATTCCGGGCCTTGTCTTCAAGGCGATGAACCGGCCCAAGACCAAGGAAGCCGGCGCTTTTATAGCCAGCCTTCTGGCGGCGACACTCAATACCGTGTTTTTTGTCGGCGGGCTGCTGCTTCTGTTCGGTAACACGGACTATATCAAATCCTTCGGTGAGACCGCCTGGGACGTGATCGTCCTGCTGGTGAGCACCAACGCCCTGGTTGAAGCCATCGTGACAACGATTGTGGGTGGCTTTGTGGGGATTGCGCTGCGGCACTTTGTCCCGGTGAAACTGGAAGAAAAAACAGCATAAAAGGAGAACCCGCGGACCATGATTCTGGCCATCGACGTCGGCAACACCAACATCGTCATCGGCTGTATTGACAACGGCGAAATTTCGCATGTTTTCAGAATGGTGACCGATCCCGCGAAAACAGAATACGAGTACGCCGTCAGCTTAAAGAGCATCATTGAGTTTGAAGGGCTCCAGTGCGACGGTTTCGATGGCGCCATTATCTCCTCCGTGGTCCCGCCGCTGGTGAACGTCCTCAAAACGGCCGTCCGGAGCATTACGGGCAAAAACGCCCTGGTGGTGGGCGCCGGCATTAAAACCGGTCTGAATATCATGATCGACGACCCGGCCCAGATGGGCAGTGATATCGTGGCCGACGCCGTCGCGGCCATCGCCACATATCCGCTGCCGATCATCATCTTTGACATGGGCACGGCCACTACAATCTCAGCCATCGACCAGCACGGCAACCATCGGGGCGGCGCGCTGTTTCCCGGCGTGGGGCTGTCCATGAACGCGCTGTTCAGCGGGACGTCCCAGCTGCCCAAGGTACCCATCGAGCCGCCGGAAAAGGTCATTAACGGCAACACCATCGACGCCATGAAAAGCGGCGCGATCTTCGGGACGGCGTCCATGATTGACGGTATGATCGACCGCTTCGAGGAGGAGCTCGGCCAGACCTGTACGGTGGTGGCCACCGGCGGCCTGTCCGGGAGAATTATCCCTTACTGCAAGCATAAGATCATCCACGACCCGGACCTGCTCCTGCGGGGCCTCGGCATCATCTACGAGAAGAACCGGAAAAAGTAATACTTAAAGAAAGCGCGGGCGCCTTCCCTCCGGAGGGCGCCCGCTTAAACTGCCGCCAAAGCCATTCGACAATAATTACAGCCACCCGTAAAGGGTGGCTGCTGATTTATATGTTGGCGAGCAAGTCTATAAGCCGGATTCTGTCCAACGGTTGCCGTGAGGCAAACGTTTGGGCAGCCATCTATCTAGGCCCATTGTTGCCAATGGGCTCAAGCCACCTCCTGAGAGCGGTCGGGCCAACCTGAGCACTGAAGCTCTGCTCTCTCCACGGTGTTGCTCCGGATAGAGTTTACAGCAGCGGACTGTCTCCAGCCGCTGAGTGAGCTCTTACCTCACTTTTCCACCCTTACCAAAGAACCGCCGGCGATCTGGGGATCGCCGTCGATTCTTGGAAAATTCGCTTTGCGAATTTTCGTTGAATCTCTGCGAAATCTTTGGCGGTATATCTCTGTTGCACTTGTCCTGAAGTCGCCTTCGGCGGGCGTTACCCGTTATCCTTGCCCTGTGGAGCCCGGACTTTCCTCAGAAAAAAGCCTTTCGGCTTAATTCCGCGGCTGCCTGGCTTACTCGCCGATATATTTTACGATGCCGGCAGCATAATGTCAAATGGTAATGGTTTCAGCCGGCGGCAGTAATAAGTGCGGATTGCAAATTCCGTTCGGAAATAAAATTGAAAATCACCGTCATAAGCTATATAATAACCAAAATAAGGCCAGGAGAGAAGGTGCGCCCTTGACGTTATCCGAGTATATTAACACCCTCCGGGGTAAGAAAATTGCCGTTCTCGGCATCGGCATATCCAACAAGCCGCTGATACAAATGCTGCTGGAGCGCGGTTGTGACGTGACGGCCTGCGATAAGGCGACACGGGACCGGCTGGGGGAGACGGCCGATCATCTGGAGAGGGCGGGCGCCCGGCTCCGGCTGGGGGAGGAGTACCTGAAGGGGCTTGAGGCCGACGTGATCTTCCGGACGCCGGGGCTGCGGCCCGACCTGCCGGAGCTTTTGGAGGCCGTGTCAAAGGGCGCGGTGCTGACCTCGGAGATGGAGGCCTTCTTTGACGTCTGCCCCTGTCCCATCATTGCCGTCACCGGCAGCGAGGGCAAGACCACGACGGCCACCATCATCGCGCGGCTTTTGGAGGCGGAAGGCCGGACGGTCCATTTAGGGGGCAATATCGGCACGCCGCTTCTGACCCGGGCCGATTCGATGACAAGAGACGATCTGGTTGTGCTGGAGCTGTCCAGCTTTCAGCTGATGACGATGAAAAAGAGCCCCGCCGTGGCCGTTGTGACGAACATGACGCCCAACCACCTGGACGTGCACCGGGACATGGCGGAGTATATTGACGCCAAGCGGAACATCCTGCGCTACCAGAACCCCGGCGACACCGCTGTTTTAAACGCCGACAACGAGATTACCCAGGGCTTTGCAGATATAGCCAGGGGCGGGCTCCTGTTTTTCAGCCACGCGGGCCCCGTCAAGGACGGCGTCTATCTGGACGCCGGCGTCATTTATGACGCCCGGGGCGGAGAGGCCGAGCCGGTCATGAACGCCGGCGACATTTTCCTGCGGGGGCTCCACAATACGGACAACTTCATGGCCGCCTTCGCCGCCGTCCGGGGCCTTGCGCGCCATGAGACCATGCGCCGGGTGGCCATGGAATTTCGCGGGGTGGCCCACCGGTGCGAATTTGTCCGGACGCTGAAGGGCGTGACGTATTACAACGACTCCATCGCCACCAGCCAGACGCCCACCATCGCCGGCCTTCGTGCCTTTGACAAAAAGGTGATTCTCATCGCCGGCGGCAAGGACAAGGGCGTGCCCTACGACGAGATCGGCCCCGTGATCGTGGAGAAAGTCAAAACCCTGGTGCTGACGGGGCCGACATCCGAGCAGATCCGGCGGGCGGTATTGAGCGCGCCCGCGTATCGGGGCAGCCCGGACATCATCATAAAGGACGATTTCCGAGAGGCGGTTTTAGCGGCCCACGCCGCGGCGGAAGAGGGGGATATCGTTTTCTTCTCGCCGGCCAGCACCTCCTTTGACCGGTTTAGGAATTTTGAGGAACGCGGGAATACTTTCAAGGAGATTGTCAACAGCCTGGCGTAAGGGTACGGCGCCCCCGTCGGGGCGCGCCGGGTCGGCGATACCGCGACGATAAAACAGGACATTTTATGGGGAGGCTTCAATGACACTGCAAGATACCATCCTGGCGCTGTGCGACCTGCCGGGGCCGGCGGGCTTTGAGGAGCCGGTGGCGGCCCTGTGCAAAAAGCTCCTGGAGCCCTATGTGGACCAGGTGACAACGGACGTTCTGGGCAACGTCATCGGCGTCCGGCGCTGCGGGAAAAAGAACGCGAAAAAGCTGCTGCTGGACGCCCACATCGACGAGGTGGGCCTGATCATCACCGGACATGAGGACGGGTTTTTGAGGTTTTCGGCCCTGGGCGGCGTGGACGCCCGGATGCTGCCCGCGTCCGAGATCAAGGTTCTCACCGACCCGCCGGTGACCGGCGTGATCGGCGTGATGCCCCCGCACCTGCTGAAGGGGGAGGAGTCGGACAAGACTATCAAAACAGAGGACCTGTTCATCGATATCGGGCTCGACCAGGAAGCGGCGAAAAAAGCCGTCCCCTTAGGGACGCCGGCGGTCTTCAACACAACCCCGCGGGTGTTCGGGGACGGTCTGATCTGCGCCAAGGGCCTGGACGACCGGGTCTGCTTTGCCGCCCTCGTCCGCGCGCTGGAGTTGCTCCGTGATAAGCCGCTGGAGGTGGACCTCTATATACTCGGCAGCGTCCAGGAGGAGCTGGGCACCCGGGGCGCGAAGGCGGCCGCCTTCGACATTCGGCCCGACTGGGCCATC
This sequence comes from Sporobacter termitidis, assembly GCA_029267955.1. Classification (GTDB taxonomy): domain Bacteria; phylum Bacillota; class Clostridia; order Oscillospirales; family Oscillospiraceae; genus Sporobacter; species Sporobacter termitidis_A. The sequence goes on from JAJUHI010000068.1 coordinate 6,031, forward strand.
GCCGTGGACGTGGATTACGCCTCCTCGCCCGACGCCCGGGAGCAATGGCTCAAGAGCATCGGCGGCGGGGCCGTCATCTCCAAGGGGCCGATTCTCAACAGGCGCCTGACGGACCTGGCCGTGGCGCTGGCCCAGGAACGGGGCATCAAATACCAAATCGGCGTGGAGGCCGGCGATACCGGCACCAACGCCCGGGTCATCAACCTGACCGGCGCGGGCGTGGCGACGGCGCTTTTGGATATTCCGCTCAGGTATATGCACAGCCCCGTGGAGGTCGTCAGCGTCCATGACGCCGAGGCCACGGCGCAGCTGCTGGCGGCTATGGCGGAGAGCCTGAAAGGAGAGAGCGCCGATGCTTGACACGATTAAACAGCTCTGCGCGCAACCCGGCGTTTCCGGCTGGGAGGACAGCGTCCGGGACTATATCAGAAAGCGCGTTTCACCCCATGCCGGCGATGTCCACACGGACGCGCTGGGCAACCTGATCGTCTATAAAAAGGGGCAAAAAACGCCCTCCAAAAAGCTTGTTCTCTGCGCCCACATGGACGAGGTGGGCATTATCGTCACCGGCGTGACGGAGGACGGCTTTGTCAAATTCAGCAGCGTCGGCGGCATCGACCGGCGCGTGCTCATGGGCAAGCGCGTCTATATCGGTGAAAACGGCGTGTTCGGCGTCATCGGCAACAAGGCCTACCACCTGGTGAGCAGGGAGGACCGGGAGAAAATCCCGGCTCTTGACGCCATGTATATCGATATCGGCGCGGAATCCAAAGACGCGGCGGAAAAGCTCGTGTCCCTCGGGGATACAGGCGCGTTCGACCCCAGCATTGTCGAGTTCGGCGACGGCTATATCAAGGCCAAAGCGCTGGATGACCGGGTGGGCTGCGCGGTGCTCGTAAAGCTCATCGAATCCCCGCTGCCGGTGGACTGCACCTTTGTCTTCACCGTCCAGGAGGAGGTTGGGACGCGGGGGGCCTACGCGGCGGCGTATTCCGAAGCGCCGGATATCGCCCTTATCGTGGAGGGCACGACGGCGGCCGACCTGCCGTCCGTGCCGGCGGGCAAGCAGGTCTGCGCCCTGGGCGGCGGCGTCGTAGTACCCTTCATGGACGGCGCGACGGTTTATGACAAGGAGCTGTACGCCCTGCTGACACAATTGGCCGGGGACAACGGGATACCCTGGCAGACGAAAACAACCATCTCCGGCGGGACCGACGCCGGCGCCGTGCAGCGCTCCCGGGGCGGCGTCATGACGGCGGGCATCGCCGCGCCGCTGAGGAACCTGCATTCGCCCGCCTGCGTGGGCTGCACAAGGGATTTTGAGGCGGTATACAGGCTGGCGGCGTTGTTCCTGGAGGAAATGGGGAAGCGTTATTAATCCCGGCTACTGTTTTTGGAGGTTATTTATTATTGGAACATATCACCATCAGCGAGGACCTCATCCGGCTGTCGGAGCGGGCAATGGCCGATATCGCCCCCCGGTTTGCAGAAATCGGCCGGGTCGCCCTAAAAAACACGGAGAAGGTGCTTGACGCCTTCCGCAAAAACCGCGTCTCCGACAGCTGCCTGACCGGCACCACGGGCTATGGCTATAACGACAAGGGTCGCGAGGTTTTGGACGCTGTGTATGCCGACGTGTTTGCCTGCGAGGCCGCCCTGGTGCGCATCGGCTTTGTCAACGGCACCCACGCCATCGCCTGCGCGCTGTTTGCCGCCTTGAAGGCGGGGGACGTGCTTTTATCGGCCACCGGCGCGCCCTACGACACCCTGCGCGGCGTCATCGGCATTGAGGGCGGCTATGGCGGCTCACTGAAGGATTACGGCATCGGCTACGCCCAGGCGGAGCTGCGGCCCGACGGGAAGCCGGACCTGGAGGCCATTGTGAAAGCCGCGTCGGACCCGAAGGTTGCCGCCGTTTTCATCCAGCGCTCCCGGGGCTATTCCACGCGCCCGGCGCTCTCGGTTACGGAAATCGGCGATATCTGCCGGGCGGTGAAGGCATCAAACCCCCGCGCCGCCGTTATTGTGGACAACTGCTACGGCGAGTTTACGGAAGAGACGGAGCCCACCGAACACGGCGCGGACCTGGTGGCCGGCTCCCTGATTAAAAACCCCGGCGGCGGCCTTGCGCCCACGGGCGGCTATGTGGCGGGCCGACGGGACCTGGTGGAGGCGGCCGCCGGCCGCCTGACGGCGCCGGGCATCGGCGGGGAGTGCGGCGCGACGCTGTTTAACAACAGGCTCCTGTTCCAGGGGTTCTTCATGGCGCCCCATGTGGTGGGCGAGGCGCTGAAAACGGCGGTCTTCACCGCCCGGCTTCTGGAACTGATGGGGTACCGGACGTCGCCTAAGTGGGACGCGCCGCGGCCGGACATCATCCAGGCGGTGGAGCTGGGGACCCCGGAGCTCCTGCGGCTGTTTTGCCGCGGGATACAGGCCGGCGCGCCGGTGGACGCCTATGTCTCACCGGAGCCGTGGGACATGCCGGGGTACAACTGCCCCGTCATCATGGCCGCGGGGACCTTTGTCCAGGGGGCGTCCATCGAACTCTCCTGCGACGGGCCCATGCGACCGCCGTACTGCGCTTACTTGCAGGGAGGGCTGACCTTTGAGGCCGGCCGCCTGGGCATCATGACGGCGGCCCAGAACCTGCTGGGCAAATAATCCGAAGGCGGCGCGCATACAGTGAGCATAAGGGGGGAGAGCCTTATGCCATTGCGTTTCCGCCGCCGTCCCAGGTATCAGTATTATTACAGGAGCTTTTACCGCAAGCCCCTGCCGATTGCCCAGCGGCTGATTATTTTCCTGCTGCTGATGGCCATGGCGGCCCTGGCGGTGATTACGCTCATCTTCGTCCAGCTGCGGCCGATGATGTTCAAGCTGGCCAGGACCATGGTGACGGATATTGTGCTCATCCAGGCCAACGAGGTGATTCAGGCGGAGGTTCTGGACGGGACCTTTGACTATAACAAGCTTGTGACCCTGGTCAAGGATAACGACGGGAACATCTCGGCCTTGGTCACCAATACGGCCATGATCAACACCCTCCAGACCAAGATATCCTCCGGCGTTTTTGAGAAGGTGGACGACCTGGTGTACACCGACCTAAAAATACCCCTAGGCAACGCCGTGGGCGGCATGCTGTTCTCCGGCCGCGGCCCCGAATTTACCGTGCGGGTGCTGTCCATTGCCGATATCGACACCAGATTTTCAAACAGCTTTGAGGATGCCGGGGTCAACCAGACCCGCCATACGATTTATATGGACAATACGATTTACGTGGACATCCTGATACCCGGCTACGAGTCCCAGACGGTTGTCGTTTCCAACCGGGTGGCCGTGGCCGAGACCGTCATCGTCGGGAAAGTCCCAAACGTCTATGCCAATATCCCCAGCAAATACAGCGTGACAGGTGATACGACATGAATCCAAAGGACGAAATACTGGCCCTGCGGAAAAAGATAGAGGAATATGACGATGCGTACTATAACAGGGACGCGCCGCTGGTGCCGGATTATGAATATGACAGGCTGACCCAGCGCTTAAAGGCGCTGGAACAGGCGCACCCCGAGCTGGTCACGCCCGATTCTCCCACGCAGAAGGTGGGCGGCCGCGCCTCCCAGGCCTTTGCGCCCGTTACCCACGACGTGCCGCTGGAGAGCTTAAACGACGTGTTCTCCTTCGAGGAGGTCGGCAGCTTCGCCGAGCGCGTCCGGGATACGGCCGGGCCGGAGGGGTATGTGGTGGAGCCGAAGATCGACGGCTTGTCCGTGGCGCTGTATTACGAGAACGGGGTCCTGGTCACCGGCGCAACCCGGGGCGACGGCGTCACCGGCGAGGACGTGACGCACAATCTGAAAACCATCAAGGACCTGCCCCAAAGGCTCCCCGACGCGCCGGAACGCCTGGCCGTCCGGGGCGAGGTCTACATGCCGCGGGACGTTTTCAAAGAGCTCAACGAGGAGCGGGAGATTCGGGGCGAGCCGCTTTTGGCAAACCCCCGCAACGCCGCCGCCGGCTCACTCAGACAATTAGACCCGGCCGTTGCCGCCTCCCGGCGGTTATCGCTGTTGGTGTTCAATATCCAGGCGGTGCGGGGTAAGACGTTTGAGACCCATATGCAGACCCTGGAGTACCTGCGGGAGCTGGGCTTTTGTGTGGTGGACGCCCGGCGCTTTGATACCGTTGAAGACTGCCTGGAGCAGATCCGCTGGCTGGGCGACAACAGGGAAGCGCTGCCCTTTGACATCGACGGGGCGGTTGTCAAGCTCAACTCCCTGGCGGCCCGTGAAAAGCTCGGCAGTACGTCGAAGGCCCCCCGGTGGGCGGTGGCGTATAAGTACCCGCCGGAGAAGAAGGAGACGCGGGTCGTGGATATTACCGTGCAGGTGGGGCGCACCGGCGTATTGACCCCCAAGGCCGTGGTGGAGCCTGTCCGGCTGGCGGGGACGACGGTGACGAACGCCACGCTCCACAACGAGGATTTTATCCGGGAAAAGGATATCAGAATCGGGGACACCGTCATCGTCCAGAAGGCGGGGGAGATCATCCCGGAGGTGCTGGAGGTTGTCCTGTCCAAGCGCCCGCCGGAGGCAGTCCCCTATGCGTTCCCGACGGTGTGTCCGGAATGCGGCGGCCAGGTGTCCAGGGACGAGGGCGGCGCCGCCATCCGCTGCCGCGGCGCGGAATGCCCGGCGCAGCTCTTGCGGAACATTGTCCACTTTGCCTCACGCCCGGCCATGGACATTGAGGGCTTGGGGATCGCGGCGGTCCGCCAGCTTTTGGACGCGGGGCTGATAAAGTCGGCGGCGGACCTGTATTATCTGGACGCCCAGAGCGTTGCCGCACTGCCGCGCTTTGGAAAAAAGTCCGCGGAGAATCTGATAAACGCCATCGAAAAGTCGAAGGAAAACGGCTTGTCGCGGCTGCTGACCGCCTTGGGGATCTTTCAGGTGGGGCAGAGCGCGGCAAAGGCGCTGGCGGAGCA
>JAJUHI010000069.1 GCA_029267955.1 Sporobacter termitidis
AAAGCAAGAAATTATTGTCTTCCCGCAGAGCATGATATATAATTGCCATTATCAGAATAGGCGGATATTTCGACAGGAAGGACGGATGCTTCATGACGTTCCGGAACGAAAAGGAAGCGCTTGATCAGCTGGCGGAAACCGTTTTGAAGGCCGGCGCCAATCTCTTCAAGGCGTCAAAATACCTCTACGTGCTCACAACCGAGCATTATTTTAACTGCAGCATCAAGGATTTTATCAAGGTGCTGCTCAATAACATGTATAACGCCGACGCGCTCGGCGTTTTTCGCATTTCCATCGACGGGTCGGCCTGCGCCAATCTGAACACGCGGGAGTATTTTGCCGTCCTGCGGCACATGATCTACAGCTTCGCCGTCCGCCTGCCGGTCCTCTGCCGCGTCAACGTCCACGGCCAGTCCTTAACCGACAAGCAGATTGAAACCATTTACAAAATTGTCCTGGAAAAAGGCTTTTCCAACGAGTCCATCACGACGGGAGAGAGCTTTCATGACATTCTCAAGGCCGTCAAGAAGGGGAAGGGGCGGGAGGACCTGCCGTACCGCCCGGAATGGTACCGGGAATATGTCTACTCCGCCGTCCCGGCGCTTTCTGACCTGAGCAACCCCCATCTCCTGTTTCTGGGAACAATGGACGTTCTGCTGACGCTGTATTACCTGTGTCTGGAAAATGATTTTGAAAAGCGCATACAAACCCTGTGCCTGGACGCTTCCCGGTCGGAGTAGGTTGACTTTTACAATTGCTCACTATATAATTGACAAAAGCACCACCATTTTTCGACAGGATTCGCCAGGATACTGTATTTCATGTTTGGAGTGAACCGAATGTACTTTGGCAGTGTTAAATTTTTCCGACACCTTATCCTGACCGTTCTGGTGCTGCTGATAGCGGTTCCCGTCACCCTGGCCGCTATCTTCATCAACAAATATCATACGACTTACGGCAAGCTCGCCCAGGTGGAGGAGCTCGTCAGCGAATACAGCGAAAAGGGCGACAATGAGCTGGCGGATAATCTTGTGCAGCTTCTCAACAGCTCGCTGACGGACAAGATGCCCATGTTCCAGCAGCAGGTGGACAAGTCGGTGGGTCAACAGGTCGATTTGCTCCGTACGGACATCAACAGCACCGTTGACAGCCGGCTGGACGCGCTGGAGCAGAACCTGACAGAGGCCATGGAGGCTGCCGTCAGTCAGTCAAATTATCAGCTTGAAAAGACCCTCAATGAGCAGGTCTCCGCCCTGCGCCGGGAACTTCTGGCCACGATCGACAAGCAGGACGCGGCGCTTGTGGCGCAGCTGAACCAGAAGATCGACGAAATGTCGGAGGAAATCGTCCAGCGCAACAACGAAGCCCTCAGCGACCAGGTTGCTTCGCTGATGGAGCAGTTCGAGGCCATTAAGATCTCCCTTGGCGGCAAATAATAGCTTCGCTTGGCAGGCTAAAGGTGCACCGATAAAAAACAGTAAGGAGAATTCATATGGGTCTGAAGGAGAATTTTAATCAGGCACTGAGAGAAATGCTCAATAAGGGCGGTCTTGTGGGTTCCGACCTTGAAAACAAGGCCAAAACTCAGTCCGATCTGAACTCCTATCTGGACACGCCGGCCGCCACCGAAGAAGCCTCGGCGCCCCGACAGGCGGCAGCTGCCGGCACGCAAGAGCAAGCCGCTCCGGGTATGAATGCACGCTCCGAAACAGACCAGACCGAACCGCCGAATTTTGAGGATTACACGTCCGGCCCCTATCAGACCGCCAGGGGTCCCGAGCCCCCGACGTTCGATTTTGACGGCTTCAGGCCAAACGACGAAATGACGGTCATCTCAAAAAACACCATGATCGTCGGCGATATCCGGACACTGGCCAACATCACCATCGACGGCAACGTCAAAGGCAAGGTCGAGGCCCTCAGAGACGCCACCCTGCGCGGCATGATCGTCGGCGACGTCACCTGCGGCAATACGGATATCAAGGGTTCCTCCATACAGGGCAATATCCTGGTCAAGGGCAGCGCCTACATCGACAACGACTCCATCGTTTTGGGCGACTTAAATTCCCAGTACGCCAGTATTGACGGCAAGATCAAGGGCAATCTGGAAATCGGCAGCAAGGTGGAAATCCGTTCCAACGCCATTATTGCCGGCAACATCAATACCAATTCCATCACCGTCATGGACGGCGCCAATATCCGCGGTTACGTCAACACCACCTTCCTGAAGGAAAACGGCGACAACGCTTTCCCGAAACAGATCATCATCGAAAACGGAGAACAGCCCTAAGACCGCCCATATATCAAAACCAAAAAGCCCCCGTCTGCCATATACGGCGCCGGGGGCTTTTTTTCGAGTTTAGTTTTCAGTTTAAAATTTTCTGGTAATCCACGCAGTCGAGGAGCTTGCCGAATTTTTTGCCTACCTCTTTGAAATGCGCGCACTTTTCATAGCCGGCCTTCTCAAAGAGCCGGATGCTCTCCTCATTATCGGCGCTGATGGCCGCGATGAGCACATGGAACCCATTTTGGCGGGCATAGTCTTCAATGTGGGCCAGCGCCGCCCTGCCGATTCCCCGGCCGCAGGCGTCCTTCCTGAGATAAATGCCGATCTCGGCCGTATCCCTGTAGGCCGGGCGCGTCTTGAAGGGCCGGATGGAGACATACCCGCAGACCGGGCCGCCGGCCCGTATGGCAAAGGAGGCAAACCGGTCGCCGGCCCCGGCCACCAGCTCCCGCATGTCGTCTATGCTCAGGGCGCCGTCATGCCAGGTGACCGTCGTATTGAGCACATAATAGTTGTAGATCTCCAAAAGCTCTCCCAGGTGCTTTTCCTCAACCGCCTCAAATTCAATTTTATCCATATAAGCATCCTTCTTCTGTTGGCTTTTCACTTATTATACTCCCCCCGCGCCATTTGGCAATAGCCATGAGGCTGCTATAAAACGGCGGCGGTTATAACATCCGGGCTCCGGACCATACTATAACGGAAACCGGCAAAACTGTAAAAAGGGAGAGTAGCTATGTTCAAGCACGAAAAGCAGCTGTTGAAGGATGTCCGGGTGGACAGGCCCAATCCGGTATACGCATCGATGCTGCAGGAGCAGCTGGGCGGCGCCCACGGGGAGCTCAAAGCGGCCCTGCAATATATGTCCCAGAGCTTCCGCATCAAGGACCAGAGGATCAAGGATTTGTTTCTCGATATCGCGGCCGAGGAGCTCAGCCATATGGAGATGGTCGCAACGCTCATCAGTCTCTTAAACGGGCATCAGGTGGATGCCGCCGCCACAACGGCGGGCAATATCCAGGCTTCCGTCCAGACCGGCCTGGCGCCGGCGCTTTCTAACGCCTCCGGCTACCCCTGGACCGGCGCGTATATCGAGACAACGGGCGATCTCGCCGCCGACATCATCTCCAATATATCGGCGGAGCAGCGGGCCAAGGTGGTTTATCAATATCTCTACCGCCAGATTAACGACACCGGCGTCCGCGAAGCCATTGATTTTCTCTTAAACCGCGAGGAGGCCCACAACACCCTCTTCCGCCAGGCCTTCAACATGCTGGAAGAGACGGGCTCCCTGGCCGACTGGGGCGTCACGCAGGACTCCAAACAGTACTTCGACCTGTCCACCCCCGGCCAGTTCTTTGACGGGAACAACCTGTCCAATCCGAAGCCGCCCAAGTTCAACATCCCCAATCAGGGCAAGCAGCCGGCGGGCGCCGTCACGCAGTAACAGAGAACCGAACCATAAGAGAGGCGCATTGATCAGCTCAATGCGCCTCGGATTGCAGACAAAGCCGCTTTTGGGACTAATCCGAAAGCGGCTTTACCGATTTGTTCCGCCGTAACCATAGGGGTCGCCTGCTGTGGTCGTCCGCAACTCCCTCCGTCGCAAAGGTCTTGCTGCGCAAGCCCTTTGCGCCACCTCCCTCAGAGAAGGAGGCTTACCCACTGCGCTAACTGACAATTTTTACCGAGGGGCAGCCGTCCTGTCCCGCCGTAGGGCGCGGCTTCCCAGACGCGCCGTATGTTTAACTACCAGTTTTAGGTCATTGTGTGAAAGAAACGATATGCTACTTTAATGTCTGAGTTATAAGCGGTTACTATTGAAACCGTTATTCTGCTAAACCAAATTCTCGTCCAGCGGCGCGTCTAGGAAGCCGCGCCCTACAACCTCGCTTAAACATTATGCTTTTTCTATACATACCGTTACATGGTAGGGCGCGGCCCCCGCATTACCCACTCACTTTATTTCGCCGTTTAAAACGGCCCGGACGGCTTTACCGATCTCCTCATAGCTGGTGCAGCGGCAGATGTTGCTCTCGAGCCATTCGTCAATGACGGCGTCGGGCGGCGTCTGCATCTGGCCGGCCAGGGCGTGGCAGACCATCAAAAAGCCCGAGGTGCAGTAGCCGCACTGGAAGGCGAAAAGCTCGATAAAGGCCCGCTGAATGGGCGTGTCGGACAGCCCCTCCACCGTTGTAATCTCATGGCCCACCGCCTCCGCCGTCAGCATCAGGCAGGACTTGATGGGAGTTCCGTCCACCAGCACCGTGCAGGCCCCGCAGTCGCCGTTGAGGCAGCCGGGCTTGGCCCCCGTCAGGCCCAGACCGTCCCGCAGGGTATCCAGCAGAATGTCGCCCGGCCGGATCAGCGCCTGCCGGTCCTCGCCGTTGACGCGCAGCGTGACAACGGTTTTTTCTTTCAGCGTATACATGGCACCTGTGCATCCTTTATTGATTCCAGAATCGAGACGAGGGTATTTTTCAAAACAAACCGCCGGTAGGCACTCGAGCCGTTCATGTCCTCCAGCAATATGCCGGCCAACGCCGCGGCGGCCCCTTCAGCCCGCCGCTCAAAATCAATGGACTGGTCGTTGAGAATCGCCTCCACGACCTCGTCCCTGACGGGATAAGCGGCCAAGCCCGAAAAAGCGATTCTCAGGTATCCATTGGCAATCAGGGCGGTTGTTGTGATCAGCGGATAATCGATTTTCTCGTTTTTCGTCTTTTTGATGTGAAAATACGGCGCTTCGGCGTACTGCCGGGCAACGGACGTGCTGACGATGAACTCCCTCTTCGGCAGTTGCAGCCGATCCCTGAAGATATCCCGAATCCGGTACCTTTTGATCCCCTTTTCGCCGCCTGTTGTAATCGTGGCGTCTCCCAGCAGCAGCGGCAGCGCCGCCTCCCTGTAAATGATGGTAGAGGCCAGGTTGCCGCCCAGGGTGATTTTGCACTGCATGGTATGGTCGGCGATCCGGCCGGCCGTCTGCCCCAACAGGGGGAATTTTTCCGACCGGCGGATCTCGTCCAGGGTCAGCCCGGCACCCAGATGCACCTCGTCGCCGCTATTATCCAGCAGCCGGCAGTCGGGGATACTCTTGAGATCAATCACCGCGCCGAAGCCCATGTTCCCCACCCGGGCCATGCTGATCAGCTCGCTGCCGCCGCCATACCAGACCGGCGCCTTGCCCGCCTCCTCCAGCTGCCTGTAGACAACGGCGGCCTCGCGCACGCTGGCCGGCCTGTGGTACTCGAAATCAAAGGGTATCATAACCGCCCTCCCGTTTTGGCCATCCATATTTTTTCGGGGAGGAGGGGCAGCTCGTCCAGCTCCGCTCCGCAAGCCACGGACAGGGCGTTGCCCAAAGCGGCCGGGATGCCGACGATGCCGTGCTCGGCCAGGCCCCGGGCGCCGTAGGGCCCCTCCACAAACGGCGTTTCCACAAACGCCACCAGATATTCCGGCGTCTGGCCAAAATGCATGACCTTATACGTCCGGAGGCTTGTGTCCAGCACCCGCCCGGCCGGGTCATACTGGAAGTGCTCGCGGCTGCCAAGCCCCAGGCCCATGCACATCCCGCCCTTGACGAGCCCTTCGGCCATGGCCGGATTGAGCACCTTACCGGCGTCAATCACCGTCGCGGCCTTCGTTAACCGGTAGGTATGCGCCACCGTGTCATAAATGACCTCAACCGCCTGCGCCCCTACCGTCCAGTAGGGGCCCGGCTTCCCCTTGCCCGTTTCCCGGTCCAGAAAATTCAGGTCGGTCATGATAAAGCCGCCCCTGCCCAGCATCTGCCCGTACAGGGCGTTGCCGTTTTCATAGTGATACCCGTGGACCAGGTCTCGGAACGACTTGAAAACCGAAGGGTCGCTTCTTAAAAAGACGCGCTCGTCTCCGATATCCAGGTCCTCCGGGGCGCATTTCATCACGACGGCGGCCATGCTCTTGAGCTGGTCCGTTACATCCTCGGCGGCGCGCAGGACCGCCCGTCCGATCATGTACGTGGTCATGCTGGCGACGGTTTTCCAGTGGTACGGGGTATACCTGGTGTTGACGTCCATGTTGACGTGAATGCGGCTGATATCCATTTTTAAAGCCTCGGAGAGGATTTGCGCCGCCGTGGTCTTCATCATGGGCCCGATTTCCACGCAGCCCACATTCAGGTTGACGCTGCCGTCTTTATTGAAGCTGATAAACGCGCCGGAAGCGGCGTCCGGCGGCGAATTGGAGGTTTTCCAGAAGGCGGCGATGCCCTTGGCGCGGATCTTGCCGCCGCCCATATCCAGCCGGTCCCCCTCCTCCCAGTTGACGAGCCCTTTGACGCGCTCGATGCACGCCTGGAGGTTCCCGCAGTTGCTGGCGGTGATCTTCACCTGCGTCGGCGAGGTCTGGCCGGGCATCAGGGCGTTTTTATAGCGCAGCCGGGCCGGGTCCAGCCGCAGCTTCCGGGCCAGCTTGTCCAGTGCCCGCTCAATGCAAAAGGTCACGGAAGCGTGGCCGAAGCCTCTAAACGACGTGACATAAGGGTGGTTTGTGTACACGCACAGGCTGTCGCAGGAGACGTTTTCAATATGATACGGCCCCGTACAGCCCACGGCAATGGCCTTCGCCAGCCGGGGGCCGATATCGGCGTACCCGCCGGCATCGATCAAAAAAGTCATTTCCGCTGCCTTCAGAATGCCGTCCTCCGTGGCGCCCAGCTTGAGGGTTGCCTCCAGGCCCATCCGGCACGGCGAGGAGACCATATCTGCCTCCCGGGTGTTCACAAGGCGCACCGGACGCCCGCCCGCGGCGCGGGACGCCAGATACGCCAGGATCTCCAAATTCACAGGCGCTTTCCCGCCAAAGCCGCCGCCCACCATTGGGACCTCCACGATGATTTTACCCTCGTCGATCTGATACAGCTCGCTGAGCATCTTGCGCACCTCAAAGGGCGCCTGGGACGATGTGCGGATAAAGACCGTGCCGTCGGCGGATATGGACGCCGTCGCCGCCCGCGTCTCCATGGCGATATGGTCCGACTGGGGAAGCTTAAATCGGGCCTCCAGGATAACAGCGCATTCAGAGAAGCCTTTTTCCACGTCGCCCTTCCGGACCTTCTCCCGGTGGCAGACGTTTGTGCCCGGCTCCGGATACACGTCGGCGACAATCCTTTTGTATGCGCCCAGCCCTTCATGGATTAGCGGCGCGCCGGGCTCCAGGGCCTGCCCCGGCCCGTGGACCACCGGCAGCGGCTCGTAAGAAACCTTTATTAGAGAAGCGGCTTTTGCCGCTAAAAAGGCGTCCTCCGCCACCACAAGCGCCACCGGCTCGCCGTAATAGCGCACCTTTCCCCTGGCCAGGGGCGGCCTGTCCTTTAAAATGGCGCCGCACAGCTCGGGGCAACTTTCTCCTGTCAATATCGCCCGCACGCCCGGCACGCCCGCGGCGGCTGACGTGTCAATGCCGGCAATCACCCCGTGGGCGCAGGTGCTCGTCACCAGCTGCGCCGTCAGGGTGCCGGGCTCTAAAAAGTCCGCTGTATATTTGGCTTCCCCGGTTACCTTGGAGGCCGCCTCCTTGCGGATAACCGGGACGCCGATCCCCGTTTTCGACATGGGTTCTTCCCTCCTTGTTTTCCAGCTTATGATGCGCCGGTCTCGGCAGAATATACCAGTCATGTCCGGGAGCCGGCTGGAAAACATATGCTCGGGGTGGTAGTTTGGAAACGGTAAAAACCCTTGATGTCAGCGATATCTACATGCTCGTCACCGGCATTGTCCTGGGCACCGCCGCGCGCCTTTTAACCCTGAAGGTGGATATGCGCCAGATCCCGTCCTATCCCAGCGCGTATTTCAACAACATCATTCACGGGTTTATCGCCGCGTCTCTGGGCGCCATTGCCATCCCGGCCCTCGCCGCCCAGGACTTTACGGCCGTGACCTTTCTGACCCTGGCGGTCACGCAGTTTCGCGAGGCGCGCACCTCCGAGCAGGAGAGCCTCTCCAAGCTCGAGCACACGGAATACGCCGGGCGCGGCAAGGCCTATATTGACGGCATCGCAAAAACCTTTGAATCCAGATTCTATATATCTCTTTTAACAGCCCTTGTCTCGGTCCTGGTCATGAAAGTCACCGGCATGAACAGCATCCCGCAAAGCATCGCCCTGGGGGTCGTCAGCGGCGGTATCGTCATATATCTGTGCTACCGCTTCACAAAAGGGCGGACCGTGGGGCAGATTTTCGATGTGGCGCCGGGCAAGATCGAGGTCCGGGGCTCGGAGCTGTATGTGGACGACATGTTCGTCACGAATTATCTCGGGACCGACCGCAGCCGGGCGCTCTTTGAAAAGGAAGGGCTTGCCGTCGTTATAACGCCGCGGACGGCGGCCAGCCGCATGACCCTGGAGAACTACGGGCAGCGGCAGGCCATCCTGTTTGAAGCCGTCCGCGCGCTGGGCGTCAAGCGGTACAAGTTCATGCGCCGGCATTTTGCCAGCGGCAAGGTTCTCATCGCGTTTGTCCCGATCTTCCGGGACGAAAACCGGCTGCTCTCGGCGGTGAAAAAAACACCGATCCTCGAAAACAGCCGGAAAATCCAGCGGATCATGAAAATATCCTTCGGAGGGCGCCATGGGTAAGAGGATCCTTGTTTACGTGACCGCCGACGACAAGCGGGTGGCGGGGGGCGACCCCCTAACGCTGATCATACAGGACAGGCAGGAGCAGCAGGAAACCATCACAGAACTGGGCCGGGCCCTGCGGGCGGACATTGTCCAGCTCAAAAACGGCGATTATGTCCTCATCGCGGATAACAAATAATTGAGAGCTTTTATCGTATTTGCAAGGTTTGTCTGCAATCAGCAGCGGGCTGAGGTCAGCCCGCCCTACGGAAACCGAGCGGTCTAAGCAAATACCCCGCCAAGTTGGCGGGGCTTTTGTTTACATGATCATATTCCACTCGAAAAACTCCGGCGGCCCGGCGATTTTATCGTCCATGCTGCGGCGGAATTCCGCGTCGTGGGGCGTCGCCAGGTGCTTTTCCACCGCTTCCGAGCTCTCCCAGCCCAGGAGCATATACAGCTCCTCCGGCTTTGCTTTCGACTGGAAAACATGGCTCATCAGGCAGCCCTCGTCCTGCCTGTTCTGTTCCGTCTGGGTCTTCATCGCCTGTATGGCGCCGCTCAAGCAATCCGTCTTGACGGTAAATTTGATAAGATCGATGATCAATACCGGCAGCCTCCCGTCGCCGGGGCGGTTTTATGCCGCCCCATTATTGAACTCCTTAGCCGCCCAGCACCAGGCCGCCGTCGTGGACGTACACGGCGCCGGTGATCTGGTTGGCGGCGTGGGTCGCCAGGAAGACGCACAGCGCGCCGATCTCGATGGGCTCGGCAAAGCGGGACATGGGCATGTCGTTTTCGATCTGCTGGAATGCCTCCGGCGGCAGGTCCTTGTCCAGGTCCGAATGGGTCGGGCCCGGCTCGATGGCGTTAAACCGGATGCCGTTCTCGCCGTATTCCACCGCCAGGGCTTTCGTCAGCATCTCCAGCCCCGCCTTGGACGCGTGGTAGGCCGCCTTGGGGTGGTGCTTGGAGCCGCCGACGCTCTGGCCGCCGATGGAGGAGATGTTGATAACGCTGCCGCCCTTGCCGGCCTTGATCATGTGGGGCAAAACCTCGTAAATCATATTGGCCGGGCCGTGCAGGTTGGTGTTGATGACCCGGTGCCACTCGCTGAGGTTCTTGTCGTCCAAAAATTTCGTCACGGTGGAAACGCCGGCGTTGTTGACGAGCACGTCGACCGCGCCGAAGGCTGCAATCACCTGCGCCACGGCGTTTTTGACGCTGATGGGGTCGCTGGTGTCGCACTGGATGCCGATGCAGAGGGTTCCATACTGGCCAAGATCTTTGGCGGCCTTTTCGCCGCTCTCCTTGTTCCGGCAGAGGATGGCCACGTTGGCCCCGCACTGGGCAAAGGCGGTGGAAATGCCCAGGCCGATGCCCCGGTTGCCGCCGGTGACAATGACGTTTAACCCCTTGACGGAAAATGCGTCGGTCATGCTGGTGATCGGTGATAATTTTGCCATATGCATGCGTCCTTTCATGTAAAAGGTTTATTAAAAAATATTGTATTAACAACTAATTATTCAGTAGGACGGGGGCTTGCTCCCGCCCTACCTTGTAAACATCCTGTTAAACTGGTCGCTGCCTCCCCTTTTATAATCCCCGCCGTTGCCGCCGGAGAAATGGATAATCGGGCGCTCCAGCTTGGGCACCAGAATCGGGCTGTGGGGCACGCCCCGGGGGATGTAAACGAGACAGCTCTTCGTAATGGTATAGTACTCGTCGCCGATATAGAAGCGGATTTCCCCGCCCAGCTCCTCCGGATGCGCCGTGTCGGTACCGATAAAGCCGATAAACTCGTCAAAATCATGGGTGTGGGACTCGGGGCCGGTGTCGTTGGAGGTCAAGAACCAGACGGCCTCCATATACGGCGCGCCCTTGAGCTTCTTGCCGTCAATCCACAGGAGCAGCTTCAAAAAGCCCTCCGGCGCCGTGGGCAGCTTGCCGTCCACGGGCGCGTATTTCTCCACCCAATTGCCCGCGTAGGCGCCGACGGGGGCCGTTGCCTCCGCGGGGATTTCTTCATATGTGTCCGTATTG
The DNA here is from genome assembly GCA_029267955.1 of Sporobacter termitidis. Classification (GTDB taxonomy): domain Bacteria; phylum Bacillota; class Clostridia; order Oscillospirales; family Oscillospiraceae; genus Sporobacter; species Sporobacter termitidis_A. The sequence continues at coordinate 10,935 of JAJUHI010000069.1, forward strand.
AGATGGCAGGTGAAGTGCATCACCGGCTTCTTGACGTTTCTGGCCT
>JAJUHI010000070.1 GCA_029267955.1 Sporobacter termitidis
ATGACTTCTCGGCTTGTCATGATACCACAAATGATATCGAAAAAACGTTTTTTGCCTGAATGGTAGTAGATTTCTGCCTGAACGGTAATTTAGCGCTGATGTTTCTGGTGAATACGGAAGATTTATGGCGCATTCGGGCGCTTTTCATATACTGCTTGCGATACGCTTTTACGCTGTGCTAAAATGGCTTAAAGAAGGGGCAATCCCGCGGCAAATCAAGCAAAATCCAAACAAGTCAACATAATTTTCCGCTGATAAAATCCCGCCCGATGCTTAAACTAAAACCATCGGAGGGATGAATATGTCTTCGGAAAATTTCTGGGAACTGTTCGCCGAAACCGGTGATATTACGTATTATCTTTTGTACAGCGAAGCTTTGTATAGCAAAGCTTTGGACAGCGCGGCCTCCGACCGCGCGGCGGCGGAGCAGAGCGAGCGGCCGCGGCCGGAGCAGGCGCGATGATAAAAAAGTGAAAGCGGGCCCGCGCCCGGGGGCAAGCCGCCCGCCGGACGCGGGCCGATTAAAAAAGGTGCGGGAACATGTACATAAACACAACCGGTCTTGTCCTCCGCGTGACGGACTATAAAGACTCCAGCCGGATACTCACGGTGCTCACCTCCGACGAGGGCAAGCTGACCGTATCCGCCCGGGGCGCCATGCGGCGCGGCAGCAAGCTCTCCGCCGCGTCGTCGCTGTTTGCCTATTCCAACATGACCCTCTACCACAGCCGCGACCGCTGGACCCTGACCGAAGCCCAGACCATCCAGCTGTTTTCCGGCCTGAGCCGGGACGTGGCGCGCCTGGCCCTGGGCTCCTATATCGCGGAGCTGTTGGAAGCCGTTTCCGACGAGGACATGCCCAACCCGGAGATATTGTCCCTGGGGCTCAACGCGCTTTATATGCTCAGCGAGAGCGACAGGGACCCGCTTTTAGTCAAAGCCGCCTTCGAGGTGCGCCTGATGTGCCTGGCGGGCTTCGAGCCCGCCGCGGGCGCCTGCGCCGTCTGCGGCAGGGAGGATATCGTTTCACCCGTCCTGGACCTGCGGGGCGGCCAGGTCCGCTGCGCGGCCTGCAAAGGCGCAATGCCGGAGGAGACGGCGCCGCTGTGCCCCGGCTCCCTGGACGCGCTGCGCTACACCGCCGCCTGCGACGCCAAGAAGCTGTTTTCCTTCCGGGTGCCCGATAGCGCGCTGATGAAGCTCTCCAGGGCCGCGGAGAGCTTTGTGGCCGTCCAGCTGGACCGCCGCTTCAAAACCCTTGATTTCTTCAAGCAACTTTACCAAACGCCTTAAAACCAGTTGGGCCCGCATCCCGCCCATATGTCGCGCCGTTTCGGGGAAACTACATAAAAAACCACAGGGCAATGACAAACCCCGAAAGGACCGCGATGAGCTACAACGTCTGCATCAAAGTACAAAACAGATACGGCATCAACATCGAAAAGCGCCTGGACGCCGTCTTTGCCGCGCGGGGCTACCATGTGGTCCGCAACCCGGCCCACTTTGAAAAGAGCCTCACCATCTATTTTGACAACACCCCCTGGCTGACCGTCGTCTCCGACGAGTTGGACGAGCTGGACATGCCCGAGCTGCAGCAGCTGGCCGCCGACTTTGCTAGCGTCTTCAACACCGCGGCCGTGATTCAGCCCTTTCAGCTGACCGGCGGCGAGGGCTTCCTGGAGTATCATTTCAGCTCCAGCCACAACGCCTTTGACGAGCCGCCCTTTGTTAAAGAAGGCCCCACGGTCTTAAAGCGCTTCATGTTCGGTCCCGACTGCCCGACCGGCGAGCCGTTTACCTACGCCTGCATCAACACCGGCGGCATCTCCCGGGGGCTGGAGCTCTATATCGCCGGCGACTTTGTGGAAAACGACGCCGCGGTGTTCGACCCGCTGTTTATCTTCACCTACGACTACAGGAAAAAGGACAAGCATCAGCTGCGCTTTGAGGCCGAGCAGCAGAAAATCCGGCTGGACGGCGGCAGCTTCGCGTATTTTTACGACTTTCCCGACTTTGTCTTTCCCGAGGGCATCAACGAGTACAGCGCGGCCCTGGGCTTCCAGGTGGCCTGCATCCTGCACCGCTCGATTAACTTGTGGATGATGCCCGTGGGCGGCCAGAAGCAGCTGGACACCCTCCGCCTGGCCCTCGTGCCGAAAGAAAACAGGGAGGGGGGCGTCACCTGGCAGCGGCTCGGCGCGGCGGACGGCTTCTGCCTGTTCGGCTGATGCCGCCGGCCGGATACGGGAAATATGACGTTTCCTTTTCAAATTGCCCGGAACGCTTTAAATCAGAAATATTTTCCATTATACTGTGGCAAAAGACACCCGGCCCCGGGCCGGTCCGTAAAGGATTGCGATACCATGACACTCTATGAAAAATCACTGAAAACACTGGAGCTGCCCGCCGTCCTGAGCCTGCTGGCCGCCGAGGCGGTCAGCGACGGCGCAAAGGACGCGGCCCTGGCGCTTCTGCCCGCGGACGATGTTCACGAGGTGCGCTGGCGGCAGAGCGAGACGTCGGCGGCCAGGGACATGATGGTACTCAAAGGCAGCCCGTCCTTTTCCGGCGTCCGGGATATCCGCAGCGCCGTCCGGCGGGCGGACATGGGCGGCATGCTCAACACCGTGGAGCTTTTGGATATTGCCGCCCTCTTAAAGACCACCGCCGGCGCCGTGGCCTACGCCTCGGGGGACCGGGAGGGCCGCACCGCCATCGACGACCGGTTTGACGCCCTCAAGCCGAACAAATACCTGGAAAACAAGATCGCCACCTGCATCACCGGCGTGGACGAGATCGCCGACGCCGCCAGCACGGAGCTTGCCGACATCCGCCGCCACATGCGCATCGCGGGGGATAAAATCCGCCAGTCCCTCAACAAGATCATCACGTCGCCCGCCTACGCCAAGGCGCTGCAGGAGCCCATCATCACCGTGAAGAACGACCGGTACGTGGTGCCCGTCAAGGCCGAGCAGAAGAGCGCCGTCCCGGGGCTTGTCCACGACGTGTCCGCCTCCGGCGCCACCTTTTTCATCGAGCCCATGGCCGTGGTCCAGCTCAACAACGAGATCCGGGAGCTTCTGGCCAAGGAGAAAAAGGAGATCGAGCGCATCTTAATGGAGCTGTCGGCGGACGTGGCCAACTTCGGCGAGGACCTGATCTCCAACTTCAACATCCTGTCCGGCCTGGACCTGGTTTTCGCCAAGGCCAAGCTGTCCTACCGCCTTAACGGCGTGGAGCCGGAGATCTCGGAAGACGGCCTACTGCAGCTGCGCCGCGCCCGGCATCCGCTTTTGGACCAGAAAACGGCCGTCCCCATCGACGTGCGCCTGGGGGGCCGCGCCGGCGGTTACGACACCCTCATCATCACCGGCCCCAATACCGGCGGCAAAACCGTCACCCTCAAGACCCTGGGCCTCCTGTCGGCCATGGCCGCCTGCGGCCTGCACATCCCCGCCGACGACGGCAGCGCCGTCCCCGTCTACACAAGAATCCTGGCCGACGTGGGCGACGAGCAGTCCATCGAGCAGTCCCTGTCCACCTTCTCCTCCCATATGACCAACATCGTGGGCATACTAAAAGAATGCGAGCCCGGCGCGCTGCTCCTGTTTGACGAGCTGGGCGCGGGCACGGACCCGGTGGAAGGCGCGGCCCTGGCCATCTCCATCATCGAATACGCCCGTAAGAGAGGCGCGGTGCTGGCCGCCACCACCCACTACGCGGAGCTGAAGCTCTACGCCCTGTCCACCCCCGGCGTCATGAACGCCTCCTGCGAGTTTGATATTGAAACCCTGCGTCCCACTTACCGGCTGCTGACGGGCGTCCCCGGCAAATCCAACGCCTTCGCCATCTCCGCCCGGCTGGGCTTGCCGCCGTCCATCATTGACGACGCTCGCCGCCGCATCAGCGACGAAAACACGTCCCTGGAGGAGGTCCTGGAGAATCTGGAGCGCACCCGCCGCCAGATGGAAACGGAGCAGACCGAGACAAGGCGGCTCCTCAAGGAAGCGGAAGAAAACGCCCGCCGCGCCGAGGAGAACAGAAAACACACCGAGCGCGAGCGGGAAAAGGCCGCGCAGCTTGCCCGGCGCGAGGCGGCCCGCATCCTGGAAGAGGCCCGCCGCGCCGCGGACGAGGTGATGGATGAGTTAAAGCGCCTGCGCGCCCAGGCCGCCCAAGAGACCGACGTCCAGGCCCTCAACGACGCCAAGGCCGCGGCCTTCCGCAGGCTCAACGAGGCTGAGGCCGCCGTCCGGAGCGCGGACATCGGCGGCGACGAGGCCGGCGCTCCCGCGCCGGACCGCCCCATTGCGCCGGGGGACCGGGTAAAGCTGCTGGCGCTGGGCACCGGGGCCGACGTCATCGAGGTGGCCCCCGACGGCACCCTGACGCTCCAGGCCGGCATCATGAAAATCACCGCCCGGCCCGACGAGGTGCGCCTGGCGGATAGAGAAGCCGTCAAAGTTCCAAAGGCGAAGCCGTCCGCCGCCGGGGCCGGCCGCCAGCCCTCGTCGGGCGCCAGCCCGGAGATCGACCTGCGGGGCATGATGACGGACGAGGCCATCCCGCTGTTGGAGCGCTATCTGGACGGGGCGCGCATGGCCAAGCTCAATACCGTCACCGTCATCCACGGCAAGGGCACCGGCGCGCTGCGGGCCGCCGTGCAGCAGGCGCTGCGGCGGGACCCCCACGTCAAATCCTTCCGCCTGGGCCGTTACGGCGAGGGGGAGGCGGGAGTCACCGTGGTGGAGCTGAAGTAGCGATCCCGTACAAGAATAATGCCGAAACGTTTTTGTAATATCTTATGATTTTGTGTAATATTGACGGTATGAAAATGCAATTTCGGCTTGACGCTGGGGTCCGCCTTTGGTAAAGTATAAGTATAAAAGCACCCTCTGAAAGAGTCTGGTTTTCATTACGTACAGCCTGTATTTAATTAAGGAGGAGAACGCAATGTACATTAAGAAAGCGACGATCATGAATCAGGTGGGTCTTCACGCCAGGCCGGCCACCTTCTTAATACAGAAAGCCAATGAATTCAAAAGCAGCATCTGGATCGAAAAGGACGACCGGCGCGTTAATGCCAAGAGTCTTTTAGGGGTTCTGTCGCTGGGCATCGCCAAGGGCGCCACCATCAACATCATCGGCGACGGGCCCGACGAGGTACAGGCTGTCGACATGCTGTGCCAGCTGATTGACTCCGATTTCGCCGAATAACAGCCGCTCATAACAGCCCGTCTGAAGAATTGTACGGTCAATCCTTCCGGCGGGCTTTTTTCTATGGCCGGCCGGTTGCGCGCAGCGCAGCCGGCGTTGATTTACAGTACCGGAACGGGGGGATACAAGAGATGAACAATATCCTTCTGGCGTTTGTGCTGACGCTGATTGCCGGCCTGTCCACCGGCATCGGCAGCGCCATCGCGTTTTTTGCCAAAAAGACCAGCGCCCGTTTTCTGTCCGTCAGCCTGGGCTTTTCCGCCGGCGTGATGATCTATGTCTCCATGGTGGAGATTTTCGCCGAGGCCAAGCGCCTGTTGTCGGCGGCTTACGGCGGCAAAACGGGGCTTCTCATCACCATTGCGGCCTTTTTCGCCGGGATGATCCTCATCGGCCTGATTGACAAGGTCATCCCCAGCGACACCAACCCCCACGAGGCAAGGTCCTTCGGCGGCAGCCCGGAGGGGCGGGCCGCCCGGGGGCGTCTGATGCGCACGGGGGTCGTCACGGCCCTGGCCGTGGCTGTCCATAACTTCCCGGAGGGCCTGGCGGCCTTTGTCTCCGCCCTTCAGGCCCCCACGGTGGGCGTCCCCATTGTGATCGCCATCGCCATCCACAACATCCCGGAGGGTATCGCCGTCTCCGTGCCCCTTTATTACGCCACCGGCGACAAGAAAAAGGCGTTTGTCTGGTCGTTTCTGTCCGGCCTGTCCGAGCCGGTGGGGGCCGCGGTGGGGTATCTGATCCTGCTGCCCTTCATGAGCGACCTGGTCTACGGAGTTTTATACGCGGGCGTCGCGGGCATCATGGTGTTTATCTCCCTGGACGAGCTTCTCCCCTCGGCCCGGGAGTACGGAGAGCACCACCTGTCCATCTACGGGCTCGTTGCCGGCATGGCCGTCATGGCCCTGAGCCTCTGGCTGTTCGTATAGGCGGCGTTTTGCGTCGTTTTTGTGTCGTTTAAAGCCCCCGTCCTACCCGCACCCCTCATGTCATTCCCGCGTAGGCGGGAATCCGCGTCCTCCAGCCTCCCCCGTGGGGGAGGTGGCATTTGCGCAGCAAATGCCGGAGGGAGTATATGCGCACAAGGCCATCATTTGCGCAGCAAATGACGGAGGGGGTATGTGCGCACAAGGCCGTCATTTTGCGCAGCAAATGACGGAGGGGGTATACAAGCCGCATGGTACGCGCCCCCCCAACAACACTCAACAATAACGGAGAACTTATGATCATTCACATCCCAACTCTGGCGCTTGTCTTATGCCTTCTGGTGCTGCTGCAGACCATCGGCACCTGCTCGTTTCTGCACCGCGTGCGGGATGTTCCCGGCAACCGGCATTTCCTGTACGGCAGCCTCCTGCTGGTGCTGGCCACGGTGTTATTGCTGCTGCGTTTTTGGTTTGAGTCCTCAAGGGCGCTGGTTCTGCTGTCCAATATAACGCTGCTGGCCGCCATCGCGGCCCTGTATGTGGGCGTTATCCGCTTTGCCGGCAGGCGGGTGCGCGTCGGCCTTGTGGCTTCAACCGGCGTTCTTTTTATTCTGGGTATGGTATATTTTACCTTTGTGTACGATCATATGAACATCCGGGTCGCCCTTTATTCGGCGGCTTTTTGCGTTTTAACAGGCAGCGCCGGCAGGGAACTGCTCTTTTTAAAGCGCGCGGCGTATCTCCGGTCCTTAAAGGCCGTCGGCGTTTTTTCGATATTCTGCTTTGCCGTCTCGGCCGCCCGGCTCGCCGTTGCCTTGGCCGGGCCGCCGATGCGGGGCATTACAGAGCCTTCGGCCTCGCTGATTTTCACCTTTTTGGCGGCCATCGCGTCCTGTGTGGTCTGGACCTTTATGATCGCCCTGACCTTTCACGAACGGGCCGGCATCGAAAAGCGGGAGGCGCAGGAGCGCCTGAAAACCATTTATGAGGCCATACCCGAGATGGTGATCCTGACGGAATATGACACCGGCGTCGTCGTGGAGGCCAACAGGAGGTTATACAGAAAGCTGGGCCTGCCGGAAGAAGCGGTCGTCGGCAGGAAGACGACGGAGATCGGCTTTTGGAACGGGGAAGAGGACCGCCTCCGCTTTCTCGACATTCTGCGCCGCCGGGGCAAGGTCGACAACCATGAGATTCTCGTGCGCAGAAAGGACGGCACCACCTTTACGGGCCTGTTGTCCAGCCGGCCGCTGGAGCTGGGCGGCGTTCGGCATATCATCAGCGTTTTCCGGGATATCGACGAGCGCAAGCGGATGGAAAACGAGCTGGAGAAGCAGGCCCAGACAGACGCGCTCACCGGCGTCTTCAACCGCCGTCATTTTTTGAGGTCCGTCCGCCGGGAGATTTCCCACAGCCAGGAAACGGGCGGCCGGCTGGTCTTCATGATGCTGGATATCGACCATTTCAAACGCATCAACGACTATTACGGCCACCAGCTGGGGGACACGGTGATCCGACTGGTCTCCCAGTCGATCCGCTCCGAGCTGCGCGCGTCCGACCTGCTCGGGCGCATCGGCGGCGAGGAGTTTGCCATCCTGCTTGTCAACGCCGACCCCGCCGCCGGCGAACGGATTGGCGAGAACATCCGCCGGAAGGTCGAAAGCCTGGAGGTTTACGCCGATACGAATACGCCGGTCTACATCACCGTGAGCATCGGGCTCACCGAATACCGTCCCGATAAGGACGACTCAGTCGACACCCTCATCGCCCGGGCCGACAAAGCGCTGTACAAGGCCAAGGCGGCCGGCCGCAACAGCGTCGTCTCCCTCTGGTGACGCCCGTCCCGCGCCCCGAGGTGCCCGCGCAGGCGGGAATCCGCGTTCCCCAGCCTCCCCCTTGGGGGAGGTGCCGCCGCAGGCGGCGGAAGGGGTAATTACGCGCGCCGGGCAGGAACCAGAGTCAACCCCGCAGGCGGCCTATCATTCGCCCCCATGCGTCGCCGCCTGGATATCCGCCTCCGAAAGCCCGCCGTTTTCCGGCAGGCGCGCTAAGAAAATGAGCCCCGGCGACGCGCGCTTTCCGGCCTCGAACAGCCGCCGCACCAAAATGCTCTCCCGCCGCAGGCGCGCGTTTTCAAGGCACAAACGGAAGGGAATATACCGCCGCTTGTCCTTCGTCAGATAAGCGTTGTACATCTCCTCCGAGATGCCCAGAGCCAAAATCAGACCCGCCTCGTCGGGGAAGACGTTTTCCGCCGCGCACTGGGCAAAATAGGCGTTGACCCGCCGCTCCATCTCTTTAAACGACGACATCTCCTTCACAGCAGCCACCCCCGTTTCCGCTGTATATTACCGTTATTTACCATTATACTTTCCGCGGAGCGGATATCAATAAAACGGTACAAAATTGTCGCAAAAGTCAGACTTATGTAACCCGCCAACCCCAGCCTCCCCCTTGGGGGAGGTGGCATTTGCGCAGCAAATGCCGGAGGGGGTGTATGCACGCAAAAGGCTGGCATTTGCGCAGCAAATGACGGAAGGGGTAATTACGCGCCGCCGCAGGCGGCGGAAGGGGCGCCCCCGCGCCTCTTGTCCTTTTGCCCCGGATGTGCCATAATAACCCCACGATAAAGGTGGTGACGACGATGACATTTGAAGAGCTCCGCGAAAAGGCAAACGACCTGCCGATGCTGCCGGGCGTTTACATCATGATGGACAAAACGGGGAAGGTTATTTACGTCGGCAAGGCCAAGGTGCTAAAAAACCGCGTGTCCAGCTACTTCCACGGGGACCACGACCCCAAGACCGAGACGATGGTCTCGAAGATCGACCGTTTCGACGTCATCATCGCCAACACGGAGTTTGAGGCCCTGGTGCTGGAATCGTCGCTGATCAAGCACCACATGCCCCACTATAATATCAAGCTCAAGGACGACAAGGGCTACCCCTTCATCCGGGTGGACCTGAAAAGCGAGTACCCGACCTTTTCCGTGGCGGCCAAAACGGCCCAGGACGGCGCCCGGTACTTCGGGCCCTACGGCAGCCGGGGGATCACCCATGCCGCCATTGAAACCGTCGTCAAGGCCATGAAGCTGCCCACCTGCGGGAAGAAGTTCCCCCGGGACAAGGGGAAGGAGCGCCCCTGCCTCAACCACCACATGGGAGCCTGCCTGGCCTGGTGCCGGCCGGACGTGCCCGCCTCCGAATACCGGGAGGCGGTGGACGCGGCGGTGGCCGCGCTGGAAGGGAAGACCGCCGAGCTCCAGAAGAAGCTGACGGAAGAGATGGAGCAGGCGGCGGCGAATTTGCAGTTTGAGCTGGCCGCGGAGAAGCGGGACCGGCTCCGCGCCCTGGCCGTTCTGGAAACAAAGCAGTTCGTGGTGGCCGGCGCGCTGGCCGACACGGACGTGGTGGGCTACTTCCGAGGCCCCGCCAAATCCTGCTTTGCCGTGCTGCACTATATTTCCGGCAACCTGCTGGACAAGGATACCGAGCTGTTTGACAGCCCCTTCGAGGAGGACGGGGAGGTGCTCTCGGAGGTCCTGCGCCAGTATTATGAGAGGCGCGGCGTGTACCCCAAGCGCATCTGCCTGCCCTTCGACCTGCCCGACGCGGAGCTCCTCGAAAAGCTCTTTTCCGAAGCCGCCGGCCGGCGGGTGTATATCGAGGCGCCCCAGCGGGGCGACAAGCTGCGGCTGGTGGAAACGGCCAATGTCAACGCCCGGGAGATTGCCGAGCGCGCCGTCACCTATGAGGAAAAGACCTCAAAAACCCTGGAATGGCTCCAGCGGGCGCTGAACATGGACAAGCCCCCCCAGCGCATCGAAGCCTACGATATTTCCAACACCGGCGCCAGCGACATTGTGGCCTCCATGACCGTCTTTGAAAAGGGCAAGCCCCTCAAGCGGGATTACCGCCGGTTTAAAATCAAAACCACCGACACTCCCGACGACTACCACAGCATGGCCGAGGTCATTTCAAGGCGCATCGCCCGCTACTTAAGCGCGGACGGGAAGTTTGCAACCCTCAGCGACCTGATGCTGGTTGACGGCGGCGCCAATCACGCCAAAGCGGCGGAAAGAGTGCTCCGGGAGGCCGGCGTGGAGATGCCCGTTTTCGGCATGGTCAAGGATGACCGGCACCGGACCCGGGCGTTGGTGTCGCCGGACGGGGAGGAGATCGGCATCCAGAGCCAGCCCGCCGTCTTTGCCCTCATCGGGGCCATCCAGGAGGAGACCCACCGGTTCGCCGTGGAATACCACCGGAGCCTGCGCTCAAAATCCAGCTACAAGTCGAAGCTGGACGACATCCCCGGCGTGGGTGAAAAGCGCCGCGCCGCCCTGTTAAAGCATTTCGGCAGCCTGAAGGCTATCCGTGACGCGACGCTGGACGATTTATCCGCCGTCGTCCCCAAAAACACCGCCCTGGCCGTCTACACCCATTTCCACCCTGACCAGCGCCAGGATCAGTACTCGGACCAGCCGGCCGACGAACCGGCCCCCAACCCGGCTGAGGAGCCGGAAAGCGCGGAACCGGGCAGAGAACCGGACAGGTAATCCAGACCTCTGTGCAGGGACGCGGCGCGCCGAGGTCTAATGCGCCGTCAGGCGCTATACGCCCTACGGCGGGCGACCACGCCGGGTTACCCCTACGTAGGGCCCGCTGACCCCAGCGGGCCGGTGGTAAACGTGGCGGAGCTGAAGCCATGTCATTCCCGCGCAGGCGGGAATCCACACCTAAAAACCGTCTCCCATGC
>JAJUHI010000071.1 GCA_029267955.1 Sporobacter termitidis
CGCTATGGCCTGTCGGCTCTCGATAACCGGGAGGAATATGAGGCATGATGATTAAACGTCTGGCCGCGTCGTTTGGCAGGCTTCAAAACGACACGCTCACTTTAAAGCCCGGCCTCAATATTATCCAGGCGCCGAATGAGTGCGGCAAATCCACCTGGTGCGCCTTCATCAAGGCCATGCTCTACGGCGTCCGCACCGGCGACCGGGACAAAGCGGGCTATCTCTCGGATAAGACGCGCTATCGCCCGTGGAGCGGCGCGCCCATGGCGGGCACGATGGAGATACGGACGAGGGGCGACGACGTCACCCTTGAGCGCAAAACGGACGGCCGCGCCCCCATGAGGGATTTTTCCGCCGTTTACACGGGCACGGGGGAGCCGTACCCCGGCCTGACGTCAGAGACGGCGGGCGAGATGCTCACGGGCGTCAGCGAGGCCGTCTTTGAGCGCAGCGCGTACATGTCCCAGGCGGGCATCCGCGTCACGCAGACGCCGGAGCTTGAAAAACGCATTGCCGCGCTCGTCACAACCGGCGACGAGGGCGCTTCCTACAGCGAAATCGACGAGCGGCTGCGCGCCTGGCTCCGACGTCGCCGCTTCAATAAATCCGGCACCATCCCGGCCCTGGAGGAGCAGGTGGCCGGGCTCGGCAGGACCCTGTCCGCCATTGAAGCCGCCGTTGAGGAATCCGCCGGCATGCGTCTGGAAATAGAAAAGCTTGAAAAGCGGCGCAGGGAGCTTGACAGCGCGCTGAAGCTGCTTGATAAGTACGAGGCCCGGGAAGCATCCCGCCGGGCCGGGCAGAAGCTGGCATCAGCAAAGGCCGCCTATGACGGCGTTTATGCGCAGCTGACCCAAAACGGCCCCGCGCCGGACGAGGCTTTCATTTCCGCCGTCCGCGGCGAGCTGAAGGTTTTAGAGGCGTACCAGGCGATGGCGGACGCCGAAAAAAGGAAACTGGAAGAAAATAGTCAAAAACTGGCTATAATAAACAACAAGCTGACCGCCACCACCTTCGGGGACTCGGACCCCATGCGCATCGTCGCCAGGGCCGAAGCGCTGGAAGCCGATATATCAAGACATTCCCACACAGGGCTGCCCGCCGTGGCCATAATGCTGTTGACAGTTCTGGCGGCGGCCGCCGCCGTTTACGCCGGCCTCCGGCCGACGGGCATCCCCCTCCTGCTGCCGGCCGCCGTTGCGGTGGCGGCGTTGGGCGCCGGGCTGCTTTTATGGCGCGGGGTTAAGCGGCGCGGCTACCAAAAAGACCTGCGCCGGCTTTTGGAGCGCCATAACGCCGGTTCCGCCGCCGCCCTGAAGCTGCTGGCCCAGGAGCACGCGGCGCTTTCCGCCTCGGCCCGGGACGCCGGCGGCGATGTCCGCTCCGCGGAAAATTCGCTGGCCTCGGCTGTCGCCAGGCTGGACGCCGTCCGGGAAAGCCTCCGGGACAAGCTGTCCCCCTACAATATCAGCCCCGACCCGGATACCCTGGAGCGGGAGCTGGACCGGTATGAAAAACTGCTGCAGGAACTTGCCGGCGCAAAGATGGAGATGCAGGCCGCCGAGCACGCCATGAAAACGCTCCGCGAGTCCGGCGGTATGCGCGACGATGACGACGGCATAACGGTACCGCCCGATAAAAGCCGCGGGGAACTTGCCGCGGAACTGGAGGCGGTGACGCGGCAGCTTGACGATCTGACCCGGCGGTATAACATGACCCTGGGCGAGATCCGCGCTCTGGGCGACCCTGTCATCCTCGGCAGCGAAAAGAAAACGGCGGAGGAGACGCTTAAAGAGCACAAGGCCCAGTATGAGGCGCTGACGCTGGCCGTCGAGACGCTGAAGGAGGCCAACAACGAGCTGCAGTCGCGGTTTTCTCCCCTTTTGGGCGAGACGGCGGGCCGGATCATCCGCCGCCTGACAAACGGCCGCTATGAAAAGCTGACCTTTGACAAGACGCTGGACGCCTTTGCCAAAACCGCCGGCGAGACGGTCAGCCGGAATATCCTGGCCCTAAGCGCCGGGACAGCCGACCAGATTTATCTGGCCCTGCGCCTTGCCGTCTGCGAGCTGGTGCTGCCGGCGGAGGACCCGTGCCCGCTCATCCTGGACGACACGCTGACGAATTTTGACGATGATCGGGCAAAGGCGGCGTTGGACTATCTGACGGCGCTATCCCAAACCCGCCAAATTCTGCTGTTTACCTGTCACGGCCGCGAGGCCTCGTATGTTGACGAGAGCAAGGTCAACATCGTCAGACTTTAAACCCCGGCATTACCGGGATCTCGGGTAAAACCGAAATAGAAAATCCCGTATGCATAAAGCCATGGCGCAAAAACGCATGGCATCTGATGAGTACAGGCGCGCTCATCAGACACATAGCACGCCCAGCGGACGGCGGCCCATTCGCCGCTGCCGCGGATACCGGGAATCTGAGGCATCCTCATGCAGATACGCCCGGTATTTAAACGAAAGGAAAGTTAGGAAGAAATGAAAAAGCGTACTCTCCTGCCGGTCCTTCTGATGCTGGCCGTTCTTGCCGCGGCAACACCCCTGGCGGCGGCCGGCGCATCGGAAGCCGGCAACCAGCCGGCAGGCATCCCGGTATACATCGACGGGCAGCCGGCTGATTTCAAGGTGCCCGCCTTTATCTTCAATTCGGCGACGTATGTCCCCATCCGCGAATTCTCCATGGCAATGGGCGCCGAAGAGGTTACCTGGAGCAATGGCACCGCCACCGTCATCGCCCCCGGCCTCACCATCACCGCAAAAGCAGATGACCTCTACCTGGTGGCAAACGGACGGTACCTGTTTGTACCCCACAGCTGTCTCTTGTTCAACAAGAGCATGATGGTCCCTATCCGCGCGCTGGCCAAGGCCTTTGACGCAAAGCTTGCCTGGAACCCCAGGGAGCGCGCCGTGTATGTCACAAAAGGCTCCGGCGCCATCGAACCGGGCAGCAGCTTCTATAACGAGGACGACGTCTACTGGATGTCCCGCATCATCAGCGCCGAAGCGCGGGGTGAAAGCCTGGTCGGGAAGATCGCCGTCGGCGGCGTCGTGATGAACAGAATCGCCTCCCCCTACTTCCCCGACACGGTCTATGACGTTATCTTCGACAGGAAAAACGGCGTGCAGTTTACGCCGGCATATTCCGGAGCCATCTACCACACCCCCTCGGAGGAGTGCGTCATCGCGGCCAAGATCGCCCTTGACGGCGGCAACACAGCCGGGGACAGCCTGTATTTTTCCTCCAGCGCGCAGGGGTGCTGGGCAGCCAGAACGCGGACCCTGGCCATGACCATCGGCAACCACAACTTTTACGTGTAGCGCAGAAATTTTAAGACGCTGCAAAAACGGGATAAAGCGACATAGAGCTTGCCGTCAACATAAGAATCTCCGCATAAGCCGAGCTATCAGCGAATATGGCTCATGCGGAGATTCTTTTTTTATCCAAATCAGGAAAACCTTGTTCGGCTTTCGCTTGATAAACCGGCGCAAAGGGTTTAATATATCCTCAGAGGGGTAAACAAAACCGGACTTTGTCAGAAATGGGGTGCGCCATTATGATTGTATTCTGGCTGGTGGCCTTTATCGTGTTTCTCGTCATCGAAGCGGTGACCGCAGGCTTGACTTCCATCTACTTCGCCGCAGGCGCGCTGGCGGCGCTGCTCAGCGCGGCGCTGGGCGCGCCGGACTGGCTGCAGGCGGTCTGGTTCATCGTTTTGTCCGGGGTAACACTGTACTTCACCCGCCCGCTGGCAAAAAAATACGTCAACAGCCGGCGTCTGGCGACGAACGCCGACCGGATGATCGGCACGGTCTGTATCGTCACGGAAGATATCGACAACCTGGCCGGCACCGGCGCAGCCGTCGCCGGCGGCAAGATCTGGACAGCCCGCTCGGTGGACGGCACGCCCATTCCAAAGGGCTCAACGGTCCGCGTCTGCGCCATTGAAGGCGTCAAGCTGATGGTGGCCCCGGCAGACGGTCCGTCTGACCAGACTGACAAAGCAGAAAATGAAACCGCAGCGGCAATATAAGTTGATATAAAGAGAAATGGAGGTCATCGCATGCCCGAGGTCTATATGCCGGTTGTGCTGATCGTAATCGGCCTTATCGTCGTCATTGTCCTCGCCAGAAACATCAAGGTGGTTCAGCAGGCCAACGCCTTTGTCATTGAACGGCTCGGCGCCTACTCCGCCACCTGGGGTGTGGGCCTGCACTTTAAGGTGCCGTTTATTGAGCGCATCGCCAAGGTGGTTTCCCTCAAGGAGCAGGTTGTGGACTTCCCGCCCCAGCCGGTCATCACCAAGGACAACGTCACCATGCAGATCGACACGGTGCTCTACTATGAAATTACCGACCCGAAGATGTACACCTACGGTGTCGAGAATCCCCTCGTGGCCATTGAGAACCTGACGGCAACGACCCTTCGCAACATCATCGGCGATCTGGAGCTGGATGAAACCCTCACAAGCCGCGACATCATCAACGCCCGGATGCGCATCATTCTCGACGAGGCGACGGACCCCTGGGGCATTAAAATCAACCGCGTCGAGCTGAAGAACATCCTGCCGCCGAAGGAAATCCAGAACGCCATGGAACGGCAGATGAAGGCCGAGCGCGAACGGCGCGAAGCCATCCTCAAGGCCGAGGGTGAAAAGCGGTCGGCCATCCTGGTGGCCGAGGGCGAAAAGGAAGCGGCCATCCTCCGGGCGGACGCCCAGAAGCAATCGCAGATTCTGCAGGCGGAGGGCGAGGCCGAGGCCATCCTCAAGGTGCAAAACGCCCTGGCGGAAGGCATCCGGCTGATCAACGCCGCCCAACCCTCCGACGCGGTCATCAAGCTCAAATCCCTCGACGCCTTCACCGCGGCCGCCAACGGCCAGGCCACAAAAATCATCATCCCGTCAGAAATCCAGAGTCTCGCGGGCCTGGCAACCGCCTTTAAGGAACTGATCGCCGACAGCACGGCATCGCCCGCCGCAAAATAATAAGCAAGAAATCCAAAAACCGTTTCTCCGTGTCGGCGTATACGGAGAAACGGTTTTTTGCCGCTTTAACAAATCGGCACCCGGGGCCGGCACGCCTGTGACGCCGCCGTCTCACCCGATCACGATTTTGATCTGGACGAAGTTGATGGCCGCATGCAGGACGATGGGGGCCCAGATGCTGCCGCTCTTTTCGTAACACCAGGCCAAGGCCAGGGAGGCCGGGATATACTGGAGCAGCAGGAGAAGGCTGGACAACTCAAAGCCGCCCAGGAAATACTGCCACAAGTGATAAAAGGAAAACAGGAGCGCCGACGCGATATAGGCGGCCGCCCGGCTTTTCATCCGGAGCGTTCCGAACAGCGCGCCCCGGAAGAGCGTCTCCTCCACCACCGGCGCGAAGAGGACCGCCACCACAAAGATCGTGTTGGCGTTGAGCTTTGTCTGATTGATGACCTCCTGCGTGTTGGGGTTGACCGTGTTCCCGATCAGTTTGGACAGCAGCAGCGAGACGAGAATGGACACCGCGTAGTTGAACAGATAGGCCAGCACGACGGACTTGGCGGCGTCCAGTATATGATCGATCAGGTCGGAAAAAGACGTTTTTAAGTACCGGAACAGAAAGATCAGCACAAACAGGAAGCTGACGGTGTAATACAGGAGGTTGGCGTCCGCGTTTGCCGCCACTACCGGGTTGCGGGCCGTCTGAAGTACGATATAGGTCACCAAAAACGGCAGCAGAAAGATATGAATCGGCAGATAGATCATGCCGATAATGCGCTCGGACTTGAGCATCGGGAACCTGAACTTGTTTTTCACCGGAACATCCTTCTCACAGTTTCTTTTTCAGCTCGTACAGGAGATTCAGCGCTTCCAGCGGCGTCAGCGTGTTCAAATCCGTTTTCCCGAGGATTTCTCCGATCTCCACAAGCCCCAGGTCCGTAAGGGACATCTGGTCGTCCGCCGCCGGGGCGGGCGCGGGCCTGCCCGCATAGCCCTTTTCCTCCAACTGAGCCAGGACCGCCTTGGCCCGCCTGATGACGGATTCCGGCACGCCGGCCAGGCCCGCCACCTCGATGCCGTAGCTGTCGTCGGCCCCGCCGGGGACGATCTTTCTGAGGAAAATGATGTCTCCCCCGCGCTTTTTGGCGGTGATGTTGTAGTTTTTAACACCCGGCGTCTCGTTTTCCATGGCGGTCAGCTCATGGTAATGGGTTGAAAAGAGCGTTTTGGCGCCCAGCTTTTTCTTGTCGGCGCAATGCTCCAAGACAGCCCGGGCGATGGCCATGCCGTCATAGGTTGACGTGCCGCGCCCGATCTCGTCAAGAATCAGAAGGCTCCTGGAGGTGGCGCTCTTGAGAATCTCCGCCACCTCGGTCATCTCCACCATGAAGGTGGATTTGCCGGCGGACAGATCGTCCGACGCGCCGATGCGCGTAAAAACCCGGTCGACAATGCCGATGCGGGCCGAGCGGGCCGGGACGAAGGCGCCCATCTGCGCCATCAGGACAATCAGCGCCGTCTGGCGCATGTAGGTGGACTTGCCGGCCATATTCGGGCCCGTGATGATCAGCGTGCGGGCGCTGTCCGTGTCCAGATACGCATCGTTGGGCACAAACAGCGTGTCCGTCTGCATTTTTTCAACGACGGGGTGCCGGCCGTCCTTGATGTCAATGACGCCGGAGAGGTCCACCTCCGGCATGCAGTAATTGTTTTTGGCGGCCGTCTCCGCAAGGGAGCACAGCACGTCCACCGTCGCGACGGCGCTCGCCGCCGCCTGGATGCGGCTGACCTCGTTGGCAATCCGTTCCCGCAGGGCGCTAAACAGCTCGTACTCCAGTTCCGCCAGCCGGTCCTTGGCCGTCAACAGCGTCGTTTCCAGCTCCTTGAGCTCCTGGGTAATAAAGCGCTCGCAGTTGGACAGCGTCTGCTTGCGGATGTAGCCCTCCGGCACATCCTCGGAGGCCGAACGGGGGATTTCGATATAATACCCGAACACCTTGTTGTAGCCGACCTTGAGCTTTTTGCCCGTCTTCTGGCGTTCGGCGGCCTCGATGGCGGCCATGGCGCCGGCGCTGTCTTTTAGCAGCGACCGCAGGTAATCCACTTCCCCGTTCACGCCGTCCCTGATAAAGCCGCCCTCCCGGACGGAAAAGGGCGGGTCGTCGTCGATCATCGCGCCGATATCCTTTTCAATCTCTTCCAGGGCGTCGATTTTTTGAAGCTCCTTTAAAAGCTCCGACTTCATCGGCGCCAGAAGCGCCAGGATGGACGGCAGCTGCCGCAGCGAATACTGCAGCGCCTTTAAATCCCGGCAGTTGGCGTTCCCGTAGACGATTTTGCCGATGAGGCGCTCAATGTCCCCCACGTCCCGCATGGCCAGCATGAGTTCGGAGCGGGCAACCGTCTCGTCGTGGAGCTCCCCGACGGCGGTAAGCCGCCGCTTGATCTCCGGCACGGACACCAGGGGCCGCAGGACCCACGCGCGCAGAAGGCGCCGCCCCATGGGCGTTTTCGTCTTGTCCAGCACCCACAGCAGGCTGCCCTTTTTCTCGCCGGTCCGCTGGCTCATCACCAGCTCCAGGCTGCGCAGCGTCTGGATGTCCAGCTCCATATAACGCCCGCCCGTATTGACCCGCAGCCGGTTTAAGTGGGACAAATCGGTTTTCTGCGTATCCCGCAGATAGGATAAAAGCGCCCCCACGGCGCAGACGGCGGCCGGACTGTTGCCAATGCCGAGCTCGTCGGGGCTGCCGACGTTAAACTGCTGTGTAACGTGGAGCGCCGATTGCATAAAATCAAACCGCAGATCGTCCTGCGTCACAAGACACCCCAGCTTTTCCGTCAAGAGCTGCATAATATCGCCGTGTTCCAGTACGCCGGCGTTTAAAACGACCTCCGCCGGCGAATACGCGCCCAGCTCATTGAGCAGGTGCTGTGTGTCGCCGCCTGAAAAAAACGAAACGCAGATCTCCCCCGTTGACAGGTCGGCAAAGCAGGCGGCGCTCTCTTCCACCGCGTCCGATGGGCCGTCTGCGGCGCTATGTATATATAATGAACATAGATAGTTCGAGACGCCCTCGTCCAGCATGGAGCTCTCAATGAGCGTGCCGGGCGTGACAATGCGGACGATATCCCGCTCCACAAGCCCCTTGGCCGCCTTCGGGTCCTCCAGCTGCTCGCAGATGGCCACCTTGTAGCCCTTGGCTATGAGCCGGCCGATGTAGCTTTCGGCAGAGTGGTACGGCACGCCGCACATGGGGATGCGTTCGTCCGGGTCGTCGCTCCGCCGGTCCCGGGAGGTAAGCGTCAGCTCAAGCTCCTTTGACGCCGTCAGGGCGTCCTCTCCGAACATCTCATAGAAGTCACCGAGCCGAAAAAAGAGAATACAGTCGGAATTTCGTTCTTTTATTTCAAAATATTGCCGCATCATCGGCGTGACTTCGGCCATGGCGTCTCCTCCGCACAATCGTCAATCTGACTTTAAATATAGCACACACCAACCGGCCGTTCAATACGACATTCCCCGGCGGAATTCGCCGCCCACCGGCCGGATATCGACATTCCGTTTAAAAATGTATTGTGAAAACTGTCACTTTTTGATATAGTTAAAAGATATTAGTGATATTATAGGCAACCGGAGTTTAGGTATGAAATTCGTTGACTGGGTCATAAATGGATATGACAGGGCGGCGGCTGTCACTCTCAGCCGAAGCGGCATCAATCCGCTCGTCGCTGTCTATCTGACGTGCCGCGGTATAACGACAGTAGAGGATGCGAAGAATTTTCTCAGCGATGATCTGAGCGCGGTGCACGACCCCTTTCTGCTGCGGGACATGGATGCGGCGGTTGGCCGTATCCGGCGCGCAATTGAAAATGGTGAAAAAATCGCCATATACGGCGACTACGATGTGGACGGCATGACCTCCAGCTGCCTTCTTGCCAGCTATTTCCGCTCCAAGGGCATCGACTACGAAATCTACATCCCGGGCCGGATGGACGAAGGCTACGGCGTCAATATACAGGCGCTGGACTGCCTGCGGGCAAACGGCGCTTCCCTTGTCATCACGGTGGACTGCGGCATCACCGCCCAGCGGGAGGCCGTCTACGCGCGGGAGATCGGCCTGGATCTGATCATCACGGACCATCACGAATGCAAGGACGCGCTGCCGGACGCCGTCGCCGTTATCAATCCGAAACGGCCCGGCTGCCAGTACCCGAACACGTCTTTGGCCGGCGTGGGCGTCGCGTTCAAGCTGGTTTGCGCGCTTGAAAAAGACACGGACTTGGACCAGCTTTTAATGACATACGGCGACCTTGTGGCCATCGGCACCATCGCGGACGTGATGTCCGTGGTGGGCGAAAACCGGATACTGATACGGCGGGGGCTTGCCGCCCTGAACAAAAAAAGCCGCCCCGGTCTGCGGCGGCTCCTGCGGGAAGCGTTTGTGGACCGGCGCGACATCAATACCGCCACCATCGGCTTTGTGCTGGCGCCGCGGTTAAACGCCGCCGGGCGCATGGGGCAAACCGACCTCTCCATTAACCTGCTGATGACCGAAAGCGAGGAGGAGGCCGCCAGGCTGACCTCGGAGCTGTGCAGTCTCAACGCCGAACGCCGGCAACTGGAGGCCGGCATTTTTGACGAGGCTTTTGCAACGCTTTTAAACAGCCACCCGAAGGGCCCCGTCGTTCTGGCAAACCGCGGCTGGCATCAGGGGGTTATGGGCATCGTCGCCGCCAAGGTCGCCGAGCAGTTTTTCTTCCCGGCCATTATGATCAGCATCGACGAGGACGGCGT
This sequence comes from Sporobacter termitidis, assembly GCA_029267955.1. Classification (GTDB taxonomy): domain Bacteria; phylum Bacillota; class Clostridia; order Oscillospirales; family Oscillospiraceae; genus Sporobacter; species Sporobacter termitidis_A. The sequence goes on from JAJUHI010000071.1 coordinate 9,795, forward strand.
CGGCCGCGGCTCCTGCCGGAGCTTCGGCGACTTTCGCATGTATTCGGCGCTGGAAAGCTGCAGCGACCTGCTGGAAAACTTCGGCGGACACGAGATGGCCGCCGGCCTGACGATCAGCGAGGCCAACATCGAGGAATTCCGCCGCCGTATCTGCGAGTATTACCATCAGACGGTCAAAATCCCGTCCGACCCGGTATTGACCCTGGACTTTGAGGTTATAAAGCCCGAGCTTTTATCCCTGGAAAACCTGACGGCGCTGGAGAAGACGGAGCCCTTCGGCAACGGGTTCCTGCCGCCGTTTTTATGCATGACGGATGTTTTTCTCCAATCGGTGATCCCCATCGGCGGCGGCAAGCACACAAAGCTGCGCGTCATCAAAAACAGCCGGCATTTTGACTGCATCTGCTTCAACCGTTCATCGGAGGAGCTGGGTGTCACCGAAGGCATGCTCATTGACATCGCCTTTGAACCTGTCGTCAACGAATACCGCGGATGGCGGAACGTTCAGCTGCACATTATTGATATCCGTACCCGGGCGGAGTGATAGCATGGAAGACATCACGGACAAATACGCGCAATTTGAAGCGGTCATCAAGGAAAACAGTCCCGCAGCCGACCTTAACAGGATCAGGGCTGCCTTTGAGTATGCCCAGGCCGCCCACGCAAACCAGCGCCGCAAGGACGGCTCCCCCTATGTGACCCATCCGCTGGCCGCGGCGGAAATTGTGGCGGAAATGGGCCTTGACGAAGAAGCGATTATGGCCGCCCTGCTTCACGACTGCATCGAGGATACCGGCGTCACCCACGAAGATATCGCCAAACGCTTCGGCACAAACGTGGCGGAGATCGTGGAGGGCGTGACGAAGCTCTCGCGGGTCACGTACACAAGCAAAGAAGAAGAGCAGATGGAAAATCTGCGGAAAATGCTCATGGCCATGGCCAAGGATATCCGCGTTATCATCATCAAGATGGCCGACCGGCTGCACAACATGCGGACGATGGAATACCAGTCCGCGGAAAAGCAG
>JAJUHI010000072.1 GCA_029267955.1 Sporobacter termitidis
GGCTTCTCCGCGCCCGAAAGGGACGGGCCGGCCTGTTCCAGAAAGACGCTCAGGTCGTGGCCGGAAACGCGCCAGGCCTTGCCAATTTTAACGGCGCGCAGCCTGCCCTCCCGGATATAGCGCTGAACGGTTTTGGGATGCATGTCCAGCATACGGGAAATCTGTTCGACGGTATAATAGGAATTGTCCATACGATGCTCCCTAATATTACTTATAAGGTCATTATAGGTAACAATAAGGAACATGTCAAGCAGAAAAAACGAATTGACAAAGGGCGGGGAAGCTGTTACCATGGACAGAAATTACCATTTAAGGAGGGGTGGACATGGATGTAGTTATCGGGGAAGTGACGGCCGGGGAGCTGGACGCCTGCGCCGGCGTGATCAGGAAGGCATTCTTAACAGTGGCGGAGGAATTCGGGCTGACGCCGGAAAACGCCCCGACGAACGGGGCGTTTTTGAAAACGGAGCGCCTGGTTGCCGACCGGGAAAAGGGCTGCCTGCAGTACGGGCTTTTCACAGGTAACGACCTGATCGGTTATGTGCAGCTGGAGAAGGCCGACGGGGGCGTCTATTATGTTGAGAAGCTGGCCGTTCTGCCGGAAAAGCGGCATATGGGCTGCGGGCGGCGCCTGCTGGATTTTGCAGCAAGCAAAGTCCGGGCGCTGGGCGGCGGGAAAATTGGCATCGCCATCATTGAGGAAAACTCGCGGCTTAAAAACTGGTACGCCGCTTACGGCTTTACCCATACCGGCGCAAAGAAATACGACCACCTGCCCTTTACGGTGGGCTATATGGAGCTGGCCCTATAAAGCCTGCGGCTGAAAACCACGCCCTACATACCCACCGGCGGCTGCTGCAATCACTCTTGGGCAAACCGGACAAGCTCCTCGTTGAATTTTTCCATCCGGTCGATAAAGAGGAAATGGCCGCAGCTTTCAAGGGCGACGAGCTTGGAATTTTTAATGGCGTCCCGTTGGGCGATGGCCAGCGGGAAGGGGCAGACCAGGTCCTCATACCCGTGCAGTATCAGGGTGGGGACCTGGATTTTTTCCAGATCGGCAAACAGCTCTTCTTCACCGAGCCAGGTGTTGGCGACGGCTGCGGTGGCCCAGCTGGCGGCCTGGAGACCCAGTTGGAAAATCCAGTCCGAGAGCGCGCCGCTGGTGTAATTGTGAAATATCATGCTCCCGAATTCCTTGAGCATTGCCGGCCGGTCGCGATATGTACCCTGAATAATGTCCAGGACCGCCTGCCTTGGCCGCCCTTGGGGGAAGTAGGGGCGCTGGATGAGGCTGGGCGCAGCCGCGGCGAAGAGCGCCAGCTTCGATACGCCGTGTCCGTGATGCCTTGCCATATAGCGGACGGCTATGGCGCCGCCCGTTGAGTGCCCGCCAAGAATAAAATTATTCAGCTGCAGGGCGTCCACCACGGCGCGGACGTCGTCGGATAACCGGTCGTAGTCATAGCCGCTCCAGGGTTTAGATGACTTGCCGAAGCCCCGCATATCCAGGCCCACGCACCGGAACCCCAGCTTCGGCAGCTGATTGTACTGATATTCAAACAGCGTATGGTCTCCCGGCCAGCCGTGCAGGAACACAATCGTCCTGCCGCCCCGGGGATTGATATCCTCCGCGTAGACGTACACATCCGGCTCTACTGTTATGTAATAACCCATCGTTATACCCCCTGTTCTTGTTTTGGCTCACCTTCTACAGCATATACAGCGGCAGGGGGGAAGGTGCAGACCACACGGCAGGTAGGTGCCCGTCATGCCGCTCAAGCAATAATTTCACATTCCACTTAGGTTCTACTTTTTGGATTTGGCTTTATAAAAACATCTTAGAATAGCAAACATGGACTTAATTAAAAAAGTACGAAAAGGCTTAAAATCTCTTGATTTGAAGCCTTTTCGTACTGTATTATACCAGTCAATTAGGTGGAGATGGAGGGATTCGAACCCTTGACCTACGGATACGAACCATACACTCTCCCAAGTTGTGCGTTAAACAGGCCCTGTTATTATGTTATCTACAAAACTTTATCGTGTGGTTTGGCGATGTCGATGCTCCATCATACGGTTGACCATTCAAACATCTATGTCCTGTATCACTTGTCTCGATCCAAATGTCCTCTTCAAATATATTGAGCTTAAGTGACGGTACATCGGGTAAAAACGGGAGCGCTTCACATTGAGGCGCTCTTTGGGGGTCCTATCTGCTGAAAAAGCTGTCAATGATCAGAGACAAATAATCATAATGTGAACGATGGAGGGATTATGTAAGACATAATTCCTACATTGTTTCATTATTGGACTAAGTTATATATAGATGTTCCTATCGAAAAAATAAAATCAATAACATCTAATGTATCAGCGTGTGTGATTGCTTGACGTTGAAGTAAAGCATTTGAGTAATCGCCTTCATGAACAATCTGGTTCCTTCGTATGGAAATATTCTTCAATTTGGTTTTTAAGTAGTTTTCATCCAAACCCATTACAGCGGAGATTTTTCTCCACTTGTTTGATTCATCCCAGATAAGAGAAAGACCATCTGAAATTTTACTTGGTTCTTGAAAGGATAAAAAGCTCAGCTTATGCACGATCTGCGCTTCAAAAATTGAAACCGCTAATAGTGGCATTTGTTGCATCTGAGAATAGCAATCCATATCAATCGCAAATGAACGATACTTTGCAGTGGGTGAGCGCAACCCCTGATATATTTGTACCATGCAATCCGAATCAAATCATGAATTAGTTTGTCCAATGCAGAAACAGCCTGCGCCCATTGCCATCGCAATAAGTCAGAATAGTCGTACGGCGGCTTGACTAAATTATCCAAATAAGTATATAAGACATCAGAATTCCGTGTATCCTGGATAACAGTGCAGAATGCATTGTATGCAGTATTCACTGTACCAACTCCATAACTACTCTTGCTATATTTTCAATGATACTGCGGAAACGATCTCGGCTCGATTCCATTTGCTCAAGAATGGGGCCACGTTCTCCAATTTGCTCTTTGGTTAAAGCGAAAACTGGTACGGCATTGTCATTAGCTTTTTGGAGCAAAGCACCAAATTCAGAGATCTCAGCCAAACAATGATCTTGTAATAGCCCCGCTTGCTGCAAAGGTGTGATGTCATATACCATATTGAGCTGAGCCAGAGCAGGAACAAATTCGTTTTCGATGTATTGTTTTATTTCCTCTATTTTTCCAACATAAGGACGGGCAGCTTTTTGGTTTCTTAAATTGAAACGCTGGATGATTTCTCCGATAAATTTGATTTCTGATTCCGGTAGTGGATAAGAGGCACCTTGGAAAAGCATCCGTGCATTCTGTGCTTGCCTTTTCCAACGTGGTAATACACTTTTTAATGTCTTAAGAGCCATTGTAGAAAAAGGATCTGGATTGGTAGGCACTATAAATGCGTCAGAAATCATCAAAAAAGTTTGATTGATTGCACTTAGGCCAGGATTCATGTCAATTAGGACATAATCAATCCCATATTTTTCACAGCACAGGCGAATTAGTTCATAGAACGAACCCGGCAAGTTTTGTAATGTTACTATAGCATTATTACTGTTTAATGCTAAACTTAAAGACGATTCATATTCAGCTAAATCCATGTGCCCAGGGATCAAAAATGCGTGATCATTGTTATCTGGGCTAAAGCAGTTAATTGCTTCAATGGGACGAGGTGTCCCTTCAAACGCAACAGCGAGTGCATCTTTCAAATTATGGTTTTTAGTGTCGTCGTTCAGATAGTAATCGTCAAATTTATCGTGGAGAAATAATTCCGTTAAATTGCATTGAGGATCACCATCAACAAACAGAACCTTTTTGCCGAATTGAGTAAGCATCCACCCAAGGTTATATGTTGTGGTAGTTTTGCTCACACCACCCTTATGATTAAAGAGAACTACAATTTTTGCATTCATCTAAATAACCCCTCCATATCTCTACGATTGACAAGGACTAATCTAAGTGTACAATACGAAAGATATGATGTCAAACAGAGAAATGAAACTATATGTAAATAATGTCAAAAGATAGGTGAATTGATCAAATTAATGATAAATCCAAACCCTTCTCCAAGTGGATAAGGGCTCGGATTTATTATTGGTGGAGACGTAGGAATTCGACCTCCTGACCTTACGGATGCGAACCGTGTGCTCTCCCAGTTGAGCTACGCTACCACATTATTAGTTTTAGTCGGAGGCCTGCCGAGCACATGACTTGCACTCCGGCTGAGAGACCGAAGCTCGTGGAGCCGATTATAAAAAAAGATTCTTCGGCCGGATTCAGCCGAAGAATCTTTATAATTGCTCATAAAGGGTGAATTATCAGTCTGCGTCTTCCGCAGCCATGGCGGTGATGGCCGCCAGCCAGACATGGTTGAAGGGGACGTTATGGGCTTCCGCCGCCGCCTTTACGTCCTCGTACTCCGGTTTCCGCTTTTTGATGCCGTGGCCGCGGCCGGTCTTGATGCGGATTTTGCCGTAGGCTGTTTCAACCGTATGGGTTGAGACCTCCATCACATCCCGCAGCACGTTCCGGTACCGGACGCCCAGGGTGGTGGTATGGGTCAGCATCAGGCGGGTCATTTCGTGCCGGTCGTCGGGCCGGCACAGGCAGGTGAGCAGGACGGAGGGCCTGTTCTTTTTCATGTAGACGGGGGTCGTGAACACGTCCAGGGCCCCCGCGTCCAGAAGCAGCTGGGTGGCAAAGCCAATGGCCTCGGAGGTCATGTCGTCCAGGTTGCAGGTAATCTCAGCCACGGTGTCCCGGGGGTCCGTGCGGTCGGACAAAAAGGCCTGGACACAGTTGGGCGCTTCAAAGTCCTTTGTCCCCATACCGTACCCGATTTTCGAAACGGCCATGGGGGCCATTTCGCCGAAACGCCGGACAAAATGCTTTAAAAGCGCCGCCCCGGTCGGGGTGCACAGCTCGCCTTGGATTCTGCCGCCGTAAATGGGGACGCCCTGAAGGATGCGGGCCGTGGCGGGCGTCGGCACCGGCAGCAGGCCGTGGGCGCAGCGGACGAAGCCGGACCCCACATGAACGGCGGACGCTTCAACCTTGTCCGGGCCCAGCATGTGAAACAGCAGGCAGCAGCCCACAATATCCGCGATGGCGTCCATGGAGCCCACTTCGTGAAAGGCGATATCATCAGGCGACACGCCGTGCACCTCGGCCTCCGCCTGGCCGAGGATACGGTATACCGCCAGCGCGTCGGCTTTCACGTTTTCCGCAAGGTCGAGGCCGGTGATGATGTCGGCAACCTCCTTGTAGCTGTAATGGCGGTGCGCCTTGCCGTCATGCGCCTGGTCATGGGGATGCGGGCGCGCGCCGTCGTGGCCGTGACCGTCCTGGTGCGTTATATGGTCATGACCGGTTTCAACAGCTTGGTCATGGGTATGGGTGTGGGGATGGTCCAGGGGCGCATCCTCCGGGTAAGTCTCTTCCTCGCCGTCGACTTTGATGCGCATTTTCGTGCCCGCAACACCGCATTTGACCGTCCGCTCGGCGGTGATTTCAACTCCCGGCAGGCCGAGGGCGCGCATACGCTCCAAAAACAGCGACCCGTCGGGTAAAAGCTCGTATAAGGCGCCCATCAGCATGTCGCCGGACGCGCCCATGGTGCACTCCAGATAAAGTGTCATGATAACCCCCCAGTCATTAAAATTTCGGGTATATACAGCAAAACGGCGGGCAGGGAAGAGCGCCGCCGCAGGCAGGACTATTCGCCGATATGGTTGATGAGGCTGGCCAGATAACCCCCGCCGAAGCCGTTGTCGATATTGACGACGCTGACGTTCCCGGCGCAGGAGTTGAGCATGCTCAATAAAGCCGACAGGCCGCTGAAGTTGGCCCCGTAGCCGATGCTGGTGGGCACGGCGATCACGGGGCAGGAGACGAGCCCCCCCACCACGGTGGCCAGCGCGCCCTCCATCCCCGCCACGGCGACGAGGACCTTGGCCGACATCAGGACATCCAGCCGGCTCAAAAGCCGGTGCAGCCCCGCCACGCCCACGTCGTACACGCGCTGGACCCTGTTGCCCAGCGCCTCGGCGGTGACGGCGGCTTCCTCGGCGATGGGAATATCGCTTGTCCCGGCGGCGACGACGGCGATATAGCTCTTTGTGCTGGGCTCAAACCTTTTGCCGTGGATGGCGATGCGGGACACCGGGTCGTAGTCAATCTCCGCCAGCGCCCGCAGGGCGTCGGCCTTTTCCGGCGTGACCCGGGTGACGAGGATGTTCGTCTGGCCCTGCTCCTTCATCGCCGCAATAATCCCGGCGATCTGCTCCGCGGTTTTCCCGGCGCCGAAAATCACCTCGGGGATGCCGTGCCGCAGACCGCGGTGGTGGTCGATTTTGGCGTAGCCCAGGTCCTCAAAGGGCGCCATTTTCAGCCGCAGCAGCGCCTCCTGGGGCGACACATCGCCGTTTCGGACCTGGTTTAAAAGCTGTAAAACCTTCTCCTGCTCCATCAGGCGCCCTCCGTATGCCGGGCGGTCAGGTCCAGCAGCACATCGTCAAAATACGGATGCAGCACCTCCAAGATTTTTTTGCGCCGGTCGGTGATCAGCTTAAACTGGGCCTCCGGAATCTGAATCTTTGCGGTCCTGCCCATCAGGCGGATGCGGAAATCCGAAAAGCCCAGGGTCCGCAGCGCCTGCTCCGCCCGCTCCACAGTGGTCAGCAGGTCTTCTGTAATGGCGGTCCCGGTGGGGATGCGGGTGGCAAGGCAGGCGTAGGAGGGCTTGTCGTGGGTGAACAGTCCGGCCTCCCTGGACAGGCGGCGAATCTCTTTTTTCACAAGACCGCAGTCGCGCAGGGGAGAGATGACGCCCAGCTCCGCCAGGGCGCGCATGCCCGCGCGCTCGGTGGCGTCGTCGGAGGCGTTGGTGCCGTCGCAGACAACCTCGTAACCGTCCCGCCGGGCCAGTTCGATTATTTTGTTGAAAATTGCCTTCTTACAGTGGTAGCAGCGGTCGGCCGGGTTTTCGGCTATTTCCGGCACCGCCAGGTTGTCGACGGAATCCACCGTCATCGGCACCGAGAGCAGATAGGCCGCCTTTTTCGCGTCGTCCAGCTCAAACTCCGGTTGGAAAGGGGATTTTATATAATACGCCTTGACGTCGCAGCCGAAGTTTTTGGCCGCGTACAGCAGGTAGGAGGAATCCACGCCGCCGGAAAAAGCCACGGCAAATTTCGGATGGGTTTCAAAAAATGTCTTCAGCTCCATGGTGATGCTCCTTTGCGTGCCGGGATATAGTTAATTATAATCAATAAAGATGAAAAAACCCGAATAAGCCGCGCGATACGGCCGATACGGGTCTAATAGCCGGCGTACTCCGGCCGGCGGCAGGCTCTCATCTTCATCGCACTTTTCCCTTTTTGTATGATGCAAATATTGTAACATACAGGGCGTGGGCTGTCAATTTTATCGGACTGTGGCTAAAACTCAACGCCGCGGCGGCCGGTGATGCCCCGGTCGTAAGGATGCTTGATTTTTGTCATCTCGGTGACATAGTCGGCGGCTTTGCTGATCTGCGCGTCCGGCTTGTGCCCGGTGATGACAAGCTCCAGACTTTCCGGCTTGTGGTGCACCAGCTTTAAAAACATGTCGCTGTCCAAAAGCCCCAGCTGGTAAGCGTCCAGGGCTTCGTCCAGAATCAGCAGGTCGCAGCCGCCGCCCTCGGCCAGCTCCAGCGCCCGGGTGAGATTTTTATTCTGGATCAGCTTCGTCTCCGCCAGCTCTTCCGGCGTCATGTCCCGGACAAACTTCTTCGCCGCCGTGCCGCGCAGGACGGTGATGTTGGGGATCAGCCGGAGGCTTTCCAGTTCGCCGGTGTTGGAATCCTTCAAAAACTGCACGAGGACGACTTTTTTGCCGCAGCCGCTGGCCCGCAGCGCAAGCCCTAGGGCGGCCGTCGTCTTCCCTTTGCCGTATCCGTAATAAACGTGAATGAGACCTTTTGGCATGTATCGATTCCTCCAAAGATTAAAGCCGGGCTTTTCCGGGGCTTCACAGCGCCGTTTAATATCGCGGCGGGGTCAGTCCAGCCGGTCAAACCTGACGCAGTCGGTCAAAGCGGGGGCGGTTTCCCAGGTTGCTTCGTCAAGCCGTGCCCGGTAGCCGCTGCAGTTGTCCGAATACCACTCGTAATACGGCCGTTCCGGCCGGCCGTACCGGGCCAGTATCGCCATGATCGTGCCGCCGTGGGCGACGATGGCGACGCGGGATGCGCCCTGCGCGATGCTCTCCCGGACGATGGCGTCAAACGCGGCGACCACGCGCTTGGCAAAATCCCCCATCTGCTCGCCGTTGGGGCAGGGGCCGGCGCAATTGCCGTCCACCCAGCGCCGGTAGTCCGCGTCCCCGGCCATCTCGTCGGCGGTGCGGCCCTCAAAATCGCCGAAATCCATCTCCCGGAGATCGGGGCAGATGATCTGCTCCGCCCGGGGGAACTTGATGGCGGCGGTCTCCCGGGCCCGCTTCATGGGGCTGACGTAAACGCGCGTGACCGTATTATCCGTACCGGTGCTGCGGGCGTGGGCGACGCCCTCGGCGCAGAGGGGCTCGTCGGTTCTCCCCACATAGCGTTTCTGGAGATTGCCCGCCGTTTTGCCGTGGCGCATTAAAAGAAGCTCCATCCTGTTGACCTCCCGGGCGCTTACGCGCCCTTGATAACGAGAGGGATGCCGCAGTATAAACGGACGACCTTGTCCGCCTTTTCGGCCAGCGCCACGCACAGCCGCCCCGCCGCCTCCCGGGCGGCGCGTTCCTTTTTCTCCGCGGGCACCACGCCGCTGCCGACCTCGTTGCAGATGACGACGTCCTTTTCAAGCAGCTTTTCCAGCAGCACGTCATCGGGCACACTGCCGCTGAAAACGATATCCTGTACATTATAAACGACGGGGCGGTCGTCCAGAACGGCGTCGGCCATATCTTCATCGGTATAACCGAGGTATTTTTTGACGTATTCCCGTTTTCCGGAGGCGATGCCGCCGATAACCAAAACCATGTGATGAATATCCTCCTGATATTTTAAGAAAAGAACTTGCCGGCAAAAACCAGGGCCGCCAGCATCAGCAGCTCCGCCACCTGCAGGAAAAAGCCCGCCAGGTCACCGCTCATGCCGCCGAACTGGCGGCGGGACATGATATATAGGTACAGCAGTGACGCAAGAGCAGCGGCCAGCATCAAAAGGCCGGCAGCGGAATCGAGGATGACAAGGGCCGCCCCGGCGGCAATAAACAGTACCGCCAGAATGACGACGGAGACGATTTTGTCCGCCGACGCCTTAAAGGACGATAGTAGCCCCTGGCTGTTGACGGCGGGAAAGAGCAACACCGCCAGACCCGATAGGGACCTACTAATAACAAAGGACAGGCCCAGCAGCAGGGGGACGTCGCCGTCCACCCGAAGCTCGGCGGCAAGGCCGAAGTACAGCAGCATGTACGAGGCCGTGCCGATGACGGCGAAAGCGCCGGTGTGCGGGTCTTTGAGTATCTCCCGCTTGCGCTCCCGGGAGGCCCGGCTGGACAGGGCGTCCACCGTGTCGCAAAAGCCGTCCAGATGGATGCCGCCCGTCACGGCCACCGGCAGCAGCGTCAGCCCCGCCGCCCGGAGGAAAACGCCCAGCGACAGCGCGTCGCACAATAACAGCCAGCCCCAGACGATAAGCCCCGCGGCGGCGCCCACAAAGGGGAAAAACGCCATCAGGTAGCGCATCGAATCGTCGCGCCATTTTATCGTGGGCACAGGCAGCCGGGAAAAGGTTGAAAAGGCCAGTATAAACGAACGGAACATGCTCATTGCGCGCCTCCAAGCCTTGTTTACGATTTGACCGGCAGGGGAATGCCGCAGACAAGCTCCACCGTCCGCTCAAACCGCGCCGCTAAGGTGTTGTTGACCCGGGCCAGGATGTCAATATACCGCTGCGTCTCGAGGGGATAGCGGACCCCATCGCAAAACACGTCGTTTGTCACCACCACCAGCTCGCTGCACTGGGCCTCCAGAGCCAGCACGCCGCTGGTGACGGCGTCGTACGCGCCGTCTTCACCCGCGCCGCCCTCGGCAAACAGCTCGTTGGCCGTCAGGTTGCCCAGGCACTCCAGCAGCGCCGTGCCCCGCTGGGGCAGCACGAGCCCTTTGAGGTCCGTAAAGCGCTCCATGGTGATAAAGCCCTTTTCCGCCCGCTGCAGACGGTGCTTTTCAATCCGCAGGTAATCCTCCCGGCTGAAGGGCATCATGGTGGCAATATAATAGCGCGGCTCCGGCTGGACAGCCGCCAGCGCCTCCGCATATTCGCTTTTTCCGCAGGCGGCCCCGCCGATAACCAGTGTGCGCATGTGTGTTCCTTCCTTGTGGGTTAAGTTAAGTTTGTCCGCCTTGGCGGACCCCCTCCGTCATTTGCAAAGCAAATGCCACCTCCCCCAAGGGGGAGGCTATGTACGGGTTACTGCGGCTTATAAGCCTCGATGCCGATGTCCTCGAAGGAGGAGGAGCCATGGTAGACGGCCAGGGCCAGGTCCAACAGCGGCAGCAGTGCGACGGCGCCTGTCCCTTCGCCCAGGCGCATCTCCGCCGTGATCAGGGGCTTAAGGCCCAGCGCTTCCAGCAGCATCAGGCCGGCCGGTTCACCGGAGATGTGGCTTGCCAGCATGGCGCCGCGGGACGCCGGACACAGCCGGGAGGCCAGCAGGGCGCTCACCGAGCTGATGATGCCGTCGATAACCACCGGAATTCTGCA
>JAJUHI010000073.1 GCA_029267955.1 Sporobacter termitidis
GCCTTCCTGGCCTCCATGAGCGCATCGGAGGGCGGCTCGGCCACAAACACGGGCTGCCGGTTTAAAAGCCGCTCATACTTGGAAAGCCCCATTTTGTGGTAGGGCAGCAGCTGGACGAGGATGACGGCGCTTCGCACCGTGTCCAGGAACTTGCCGTATTTTTCAAAGTGCTCCTCAGAGTCGTTAAACAGCGGCATCACCGGAATCCGGACCCACATCTGCCCGTCCGCCTGGGCAATTTTTTCGGCGTTTTCAAGGATGCGCTCGTTGGGGACGCCGATGACCTGCCGGTGCAGAATGCTGTCCATGCACTTTAAATCGTAGAGGAACAGGTCGGTGTACGGCAGCGTCTTCTCGATGGTTTCCCAGGGGACAAAGCCGGTGGTGTCCACCGCCGTGTGGACGCCGATGGCCTTGCAGCGCTTTAGAAGCTCAATTGTAAAATCGGGCTGGCAAAGGCATTCCCCGCCGGAAATGGTGACCCCGCCGCCGGAGTCTTCGTAAAAGGGCAGGTCGCGGTCGACCTTTTCCATGACTTCGTCCAACGTCATATCCTTACCGCACATGTAAAGCGCCGAAGGCTTGCACACGCCGGCGCACAAGCCGCACTCGTCGCAGCGGGTCTTGTCGACGCTCGGGTAGACGATATCGGCACCGGCGGCGCTGCGCTTTTTGGGGCCGCGAGTGATGCAACCGTTGGGGCACACGTCAAGACACAGACCGCAATCGTCAATCCCAAGGCAGCGGATGCCCATCCAATTGAGCTCGGTGTCAAAGCGCTGGGACTCCGGGCTGTGGCACCAGGGGCAGCGCAAGGGGCAGCCCTTGAGAAAAACCGTCGTTCGGATGCCGGGCCCGTCCTGCACGCTGAAGCCCTGGATATCGTATATTTTCCCCGTTATCTTGCTGTTTTCCATTCCCGCTCCTGCCGCCTACAGGCTCTGTTCGGTGCGCGTGATAAAGTCGTCCTGGATATCCTTGTGCAGCGTGACGAAGTAGGTGGAGAAGCCGGCGATGCGGACGATCAGGTCTGAGTACTCCAGGGGGTTCTTCTGCGCGGCGCGCAGCTTATCCGAGCCGACCACATTGAACTGCGCCTGCATGCCGCCGAGCCTGAAATACGTGCTGATCAGGTTTTTCAGCTTTTCGGCTCCCTCGTCGCCGCTGACGGACGTCGGCGAGAAGCGGATATTGAGCTGGTCGCCGTTGGAGAGGTCAAGGTGGGGCAGCTTTGCCGCGCTGCGCAGATACGCCGTCGGGCCGTTCTTGTCAAAGCCCTGGCGCGGCGAGATGGCGTCGGCGATCGGCTCGCCGGCCTTGCGCCCGTCCGGAGTCGCGCCCAGCATGGCGCCGAAATAGATGTGCGCCGTGACGGTGAAGGTCCCGCCGGAATAATAGCCTCTGGGCCCCTGCTTCGTTTTGATGATATTGGCAAAGGTGCCGAGGGCCCAGGCGGCCAGGTCGTCGACCTCTTTAATGTTGTTGCCGTAGTGGGGGACGTCGTTGATAATGGTCTGGCGGAGCTGCTCATACCCCTCCCAGTTGGCCTGCAGGGCGTCGTACAGCTCTCGTAATGAAACGGTCTTGTCGTCGAAGCAGAGCTTCTTGATGGCCATGAGGCTGTCGGCCACGTTGGCGGTGCCGCAGGCCTGCATGCCGGTCCGGTTGTATTTGGTGCCGCCCTCGGTGACGTCCTTGCCGGACTCCATGCACCCCTCCATCATCGCCGAGGCGGCCACGCAGGGGAAGTAGGTGGAATAGGCCAGCTCGTACATGGACACGTAGGATACGGCCCAATCCAGACAGAACTCCATCTCCCTGACAAAGGCCTCCTGCAGCTCCTCAAAGCTCTCGTATTCGTACAGCTTTTTGCAGGGCAGCGCCTTCTTGCCGGTTCTGGGGTTGACCCCGCCGTTGATGACCAGCTGGATGACCTCCATCATGTTCCAGACGGACTCGCTGCCGTTGTTGCCGGAGGCCGACCATTCGTTGCCGTTCCCGCCGGGTTCCACACAGCCGATAATGCCGTAGTCGTGGGCGTCCTCCTTTGTAAAGCCGCAGGCCATCAGCGCCGGAATAATCACATCGTCGTTTTGGAGCTGCGGCATCCCGCCGCAGATTTTGCTGGACTCGATGGCCAGCCGCCAGATCTCCGGCGGCGTCTTCTTATGTATCCGGAGGGCGATGGTGGGGTCGGCCAGGTGCATCCGGCCGTAGGTCTGCAAGAAGCAATACGTTGCCGGCGTTGAATCATCCTCGCCGTCGGGCGTACAGCCGCCGATTGTCAGGACGATGCCGCCCGTGGCCGTCATCCCGCTGTAAATGGACATGTACGCATTCATGCCCGCCTCGTTGAGCTCGATGACCCGCTGGTTACTCAGCATCATGCCGTGGACGACGATGATGTCGCAGAGCCGCAGCACAAAGGCGTCCGTATACTCCTGCGCCAGTTCCGGGGTGATGGTCCCCTCCCGCAGCTGCTTTTGCAGCAGATGGCCCACGTGCTTGTCGACGCGCCCCATGGACTGGCCGTGCTGCTGCGCGTCGGTGGCCAGCATCAGCTCGTAGAGAATCATGACCTGGAGCCCTTCCCAGTAGGTCCGCGCCGGGTGCTCCATAATCCAGTCGAGGGAATCCGCCATCTGCAACAGCTCCGCCTTCCTGACGGGATCGGCGGCGCCCTCGGCTTTCACCCGGCAGGCCTGGGCGTATCGTTTTGACAGCAATATGGCCGCGTCGCAGACCCGGACCACCGCGTGATAGAACAGATGCTTTTTGGCCCAGTCGCCGAAAATCCGGCCCTTGTGCGCCTCGATGATCTCCAGCGCCTGGCGGCGGACCTCCCCAAAGCCCACATTCACGGCTTTGTTGAAATTGGCGATATAATGCCCCTGCATCGTGGCGTGGACGCCGTTAAAGCCGGGGTCGTATTTACTAAGGCCGCCGATCACGCTCCCGTTGCCGAAGCCGTCCCACATGTCCTCGGTGATGCAGCCCTCGAAAACCTTGCTGATGGAGCAGTCTTTCCACACCTCGTATGCTTCGGCCAGGATGTCCCGCTGCTCGTCGGTCATGGTCACGGCGCCGCCGGACTGCCAGGCTTTCTTGAACGTCTTCTCGTCGATGATGCCCAGAATCCACTCCGGCGAGGGGTCAACATAAAAGCTCAGGCTCCGCTCGTCGGGCCCCGGCGTGCCGACAAAGATATCGTCGTCAAAAACATTGATCTCCCGGTTTGCCGCCCACGCCAGCAGCGCGCCGGATCGTTTCAGCAGCGGGTGCTCGTTGGGATGTGCTTTATAATAATCCGTATAAATCTTCGTCCGTTCCGTGTTGACCTTGATGAGGCTGCCCTGGGTAAATGCGTTGCGTTTTTCACGAATCCTCGCGATTCGGTCCGATACCGGCGCAAACTGGAACATGCGACTACCTCCCGTCAAAAATCCCTTTTGGTTTCATTATAATGTAAAACCATAGGATTTACCACCCGTCACCGCGCCAATAAATCGGTTCCGCCGCTTTGCTTTTTTACCAAAAAACGAGGGTCCACGCAAGTTAAAATTGAAACGCCGGAGCTGATGTAGTAGGGTTACATTAGATAACGACACCGGGCCATATGACGATAAGGAGGGCTGTTCTTTGAAAACAAAGTATCCGCATGTATTCGAGCCGATTACGATCCGGGGGGTGTACTACAAAAACCGTATTGAGCTGGCGCCGCCCGGCTGCGGCGGCGGGGGCACTGAAAACGGATTTGTGACGCCCAGCGTCGTCGAATACTTCAGGCCGTATGCCGAGGGCGGCGCGGCGATCATCAGCGTCGGCAACTGCTCCATCGATATCACGGAGTGCAATGACGAGGGGCCCAACCAGCTGGAGCTGCGTTACGATGCATGCATCCCCGCGCTGTCCACATTTGGGGCGATGTGCAGGAGTTACGGCGCCCAGGGCTCGATTGAGGTCAATCACTGCGGGGCAACCCAGGGGAACATTCCCAACTCAAAAGCCGGCGACAACGGGTTCGGGCCATCGGCAATCATAACGGCGGCGGAGCTTGTCCGGGCGGAGATGCAAAAGCGCGCGCCGCGCCCGCTGAGTGAGATGAGCAAGCAAAAGATTGAGGAGACGGTGGAGAAATATGCCAGCGCCGCGCTGCGCTGCAAAAAAGCCGGTATGCAGATGCTGATCTTCCACGGCGCCCACGGGAATCTGCTGGCGCAGTTTTTCAGCCCGTATTTCAACAGGCGGAGCGACGAATACGGCGGGTCGATAAAAAACCGCGCCCGCTTCTCCGTCGAGGTGCTTGACGCGACGCGCAAATTGGTGGGCGAGGATTTTGTGATCGAATACCGCATCTCGGCGGATGAATTTGCCGAGGGGCACACGCATTTCCCCGAGACGCTGCAGTTTATCGACATCATCAAGGACAAGGTGGATATCCTGCATGTTTCCGGCGGCCTGCACGACACGATGGGAGAGCCGTGGCACATGCGTCCGATGGTCCAGCCCTATATGTGGGATTGGATGTACAACGTGCATTTCGCGGCGGATATTAAAAAGGCGTTCCCCAATCTTTTGGTCACAACGGTCGGCTCCATCAAAAACATCGCCCAGGCCGAGGAGATCATCGCTTCCGGCAAGGCGGATTTCGTCGCGATGAAGCGCGCGCTGCAGGCGGACCCCGACATGCCCCGAAAATATGCGGAGGGGCGCGAATGGGAGCACAGGCCCTGCCTCCGCTGCGCGTGCCTTGTGATCGATAAATACGGCAACTTCGACATGGGATGCTCCGTCAACCCGTACGTCGGGAGGAGGGCCGAGTACCCCGAGGGCAGGGTTCCGCCCGCGCCGAGGAGAAAAAAGGTTGCCGTCATCGGCGGCGGCCCGGCGGGCATTACGGCGGCTCAGACGCTCCTGGAGCGCGGACACGAGGTCACGCTTTACGAAAAAAGCGAAGAGATCGGCGGCAACGTTAAAAAAGCCGCGCTGCTCCCGGTAAAAAAAGACGTGGGGCAGTATCTGGAATACCTGAAAAATCAGGCGGTACATATGAAAGCAAAGGTGCTGCTCAACACCGAGGCGACGCCGGAGCTTATAGCGAAGGAGAATTACGACGCGGTGATCGTCGCCATCGGCGCCGCGCCGGTCGTCCCGGATGTGCCGGGTATTGACAAGCCCTTTGTCCACTGGGCGCCCGACGCCTTTGAAAAGGGGATAGACGTCGGAGATAACGTCGTGATTATCGGAGCCGGCGTGATCGGGGTCGAGCACGCGATACACTACGCCGGCGAAGGTAAAAACGTTACCCTCGTCGAGATGTTGAACGAGCCGACCCTCAAGGGTACCGTCGCCGGCGTGCTCGGCGGGGAATACGACCTCAGGGAGGGCCTCAAAAATGAGAAGATTACCCTCCGCATGAACAGCCGGCTCAAGAGCGTGGGCGATCATTCCGTCGTCCTTGCCGACGTTAAAACGGGGGCGGAGACCGAGATCCCGGCGAGCGCGGTGCTGCTCTCAGCCGGCATGAAGCCGCTCTTCTTTGAAGCGCAGGCGTTCCGATCCTGCGCGCCGCCGACAAACGTGTTCCTGGCCGGAGACTGCCTCGAGATGGGCGAGATCCGCGGCGCGGTCAGAACAGCGTTTGATATCGCCGCGCGTATATAAGGGTATGAGGTAAAACAAAGCCACTCCCGCAGGGGGGTGGCTTTGCTGTTTTTGCCTTAACGCTTGATTTGCAGGTACAGTTCGTCGCCGGCGGTGGGATTTTTGATGGTGGTTTCGTCGTTATAGACGAGCACCTTTTCCCCGTCAGCAATCTTTTGGGTTAGCTTATACCGCGGCTTATCCTGGGTGTAGAACGGGATAAAGCAGACGGGTTTCCCGAGCCGTTTGACGGTTACCGTGCTCCGCCACGTACCGGGCGGCACGGCAATAACGCCGGGCTCTGTGAAGGTCACGGGCGCCATATGGTTGGGGTCTTCTCCCAGCATAACCTCGATCTCCGCGTCAAAGCTGTCCCACGGTTCCACAACGTCGCAGCCGGAGAACCACAGGAATTCCGCAATCTGACCGTTGCTGACGGGTTCCGCGTCGCCCAGAACGCAGGGTTTTGTAACGATATTGATGCTAAACTGCATTCCTGTGTTCTTCATGTCCGCGTTGCCCTTGAAGACGCATCTGGGGTTCATGACGGCGTCGCCGAGCTTGTGCTCATCCCTTCTAAGCTCCAATATACAGTGCTTGTACTTCCCCGCCGCAGAGGCGTTTTTATAGAAGGGCTCCATGTATTTGACGACGTCCTCGTCCGTCTGGTTCGGGTCGGTGAAACAGAGCCCGCAGAAGGTGCACAATTTGGATTCGTCCTTGATGCAGGGCCTTGAGAAGGTGCCCTCTTTTTCGTACAGCCACTCTTCTGTCCCGTTTTCATTAACGCGGGGGTAAACCCGTCCGTTTGTGGTGCCCACATAGAAGAGCATCGTGTTAAGGCCCCTGACAACCTTTTTAAAGTACACGGGGCCGTGAAACACGCCGGCGGGCGCGCACACGATCGACGGCTTTGTAATATGGTAAATCTCCATAGACTGCGCCGAATCGCCGATGCAGAAGCCAACCTCGAACTCGGCTTCAAAAATCCGGTCGAGATTCGCCCCGGTGAAAACAAAAAAGTTGTGCGCGCCGTCGTGGATATGGGGTATATCCATGGTTCCCACTCTGTTGGCCACAAGGAACCCCGTACCGAAGGGGACATCGGGAATGGCAACGGTGTCGCCAAACTGCGTGTCGTTAAAAAAGTTCATGCGCGGGCTGGTATAGCCGTACCAGTTGTCCTTGTCGTGGGTTTTGATAAACGGATGAAACAGCTTGTCGAGCCTATTCACAATACAGTCCCCCAATCAGAGCCTGAAGCTTCATTCATGCCTTCACTTGCCCAATGCCGGAACCTGGGTTTGCTTGTCGAAGATGTCATTATACGTGAGATACGGGAACACCTCGCCGTACCGCTTGTTGGGGACCTCGTCGGGAAACGCCCGGAGGATGGCGTCGGCGCGGGCCTTCACGCCGTCCTTGAACTCGGCGTGGGTGAGTATGTACAGGTCGCCGCGCTGGATGCCGCGCACGACGCGCTCGCCCGCGTCGTCGGGGGAGCGCAGGAGCGTACTCCATTCCTCCATCATCGGCATCGGCTCGCCGTCTTCCTTCGGGGGCGGCGGGGGCGGCGGCATCACCGGCTTTTCGCCCGACAGCTCGGCTGTGACCTCAAAGGACGACATGCCCAAGTTGGTGATATACCCGCCGGGGCAGAAGGCGGAGGCGCCGATGTTCGTACCCACAAGGTCCATGGCCAGCGACTCCATAATGCCGACAACAGCCGCTTTTGTGACGTTATAGAGCCCGCAACCGGGCACGGGCAGAAGCGCCGCCTTTGAAGCGGTGCTGACGATGTGCCCGCCCTCTCCGTGCTTGATGATTCGCGGGACGATTTCCTGTATGCCGTTTAAGACGCCAACCAGATTGACGCTCAGCGCAAGGTCGGTGTCCTTGTGCGACACCTCCCACAGGGGGCCGCCGGCGCAGCCGATGCCGGCGTTGTTAACCAGCACGTGAATCTTGCCGAAGGCCTCTTCCGCTTTGTCGGCAGCTTCCTTGTAAGCCGCCCGGTCGGTGACGTTGAGCCGGACCGCGATGGCCGGCCAGCCGTTCTGTCTGAAAATCGAGAGCGCCTCGTCCAGCGCGCTCTGGCGCATATCGGCGATGACAACGTTCATCCCCGCCTTTGCGCAGGCTTTTGCGATCCCCAGCCCGATTCCGCTGGCGCCGCCGGTGATAAATGCGGTTTTCCCTTTCAAATTCTCCATGCGAACAACTCCCTTATCATTTAAATCGATTGCCGGTGTCGATGCGGTCGCAGGGGTGAAAATGAGGAGAGGCTACACCAAACAAATCTTGCTATTATTTTCACATTATCACAGGTTCCGCCGTTTTTCTACCGGCCCGGCGTTAAAATAAATGCTCCCGTTATTCCAATATTACAACACATGACAGGCGCAGCTGTGGCCGGGCGCAACCTCCCGGAGCACGGGTTCTTCCTCAAAGCACGCTGGGACCGCCTTTTCACAGAATCGGCGGTACCAGCAGCCCCTGTCCGCTGCCCCGGCGTCGGCGGGCTCCTCCATCAGTCTGTGTTCCTTGGCGCGGCCAACCTTCAGGTCGGCGAGAGGGACCGCGTGAAGCAGCGCGCTTGTGTACGGGTGCGCCGGGTGTTTGGTGACGTCCTCGCTGGTCCCCAGCTCAACGAGCCTGCCGAGATACATCACCCCGATCCTGTCCGAGATATGGCGCACCACCGCCAGGTCGTGGGAAATGAAAAGATATGTAAGCGCTAGCGTGTCCTGCAGCTCCTTGAGAAGGGTCAGTATCTGGGCCTGGCAGGACACGTCCAGGGCTGAAACGGGCTCGTCGCACACGATGAACTCCGGCTCAACCGAGAGCGCCCGGGCGATCCCAATCCGCTGCTGCTGCCCGCCCGAGAACTCATGGGGGTAGCGGTAAGCATAACGCGGGTCAAGGCCGACGCTCTCCAAAAGCCCAAAAACAATGTTGCGGCGCTCGGCCGGATTGAACGCCGGGTAATTCACCTTCAGCCCTTCCTCAAGCGTCTGGAAGATGCGGCTGCGGGGGTCCAGACTCCCGTACGGGTCCTGAAACACAATCTGCATTCTCCGGCGGTAAGGGCGCATGCTCCCGCGGGTGATGTCAATACCGTCATAGATAATCTTGCCGCTGTCCGGCTCGCACAGGCGGAGTATCGTCCTGCCGAGCGTCGTCTTGCCGCAGCCGGACTCTCCCACAAGCCCCAGCGTCTCCCCGCGCGATATCGTCAGGCTGACGCCGTCCACGGCCCGGCGCACCCCTCTGTATCCCATCCGGTCACGGATGGGATAACTTTTTTTCAGGTTTTCAATCGTCAGCAGGTTATCGTTCACGCGCCCACCCTCTCCCCGGTCTCATCCGCGGTTTGCGACCCCAGCCGCCAGCAGGAAGCCGCGTGGCCGGGCGCCAGGATGGTTTCCGGCGGGCGCCTGTCGCGGCATATAGCCATGCAGAAGGGGCATCTCGCCTGAAAGACACAGCCGGCGGGCAGCCGGGTCGGGTCGGCCGGCGGACCTTCGATGTAATGAAGCGGCGCCGATGGGGGCGTATCCATTCGGGGCGCCAGCCGGAGGAGCAGCTGCGTGTACGGATGCGCGGCGTTATGGAAGATATCCTCCACAGAGCCCTGCTCCAGGATGTACCCGCCGCACATGACCGAGACCCGGTCGCAGATTTCCGCCACGATCCCGAAATTGTGGGTGATGTACAGCATGGCCATACGGTGCTGCTTTTGCAGCCTTTTCAGGATTTGCAGGATCGTAGCCTGGATGGTGACGTCCAGCGCCGTGGTGGGCTCGTCGGCAATCAGCAGCTTCGGCCGGCATAAAAGCGCGATGGCGATCATCACGCGCTGCCGCATGCCCCCCGACAGCTCATAGGGGTACTGCCGCATCACCTGCCCGGGGTCCCGGATGCTGACCTTATGGAGCATATCGATGCAGGCCGCCCTTGCTTCGGCCTTCGATACGGACTTGTCATGGACGCGAATGGTCTCAATCATTTGACTGCCGATGGTGAAAACCGGGTCGAGGCTGGACATGGGGTTTTGAAAGATCATGCCGATCTCCTTCCCCCGGAACATCGCCGCCTCCTTTTTTGAAAGGCTTAATATCTCCCGCCCTTTAAACAGCACGCTGCCGCCGTTTATTTTGGCGGGCGCTTTTAAAAGCCCCATCACCGCGTACGCCCCGACGGTTTTCCCGCTGCCCGACTCTCCCACAAGCCCCATGACCTCCCCTTCCCGGATGGTATAGCTGATGCCGTTGACGGCGCGCAGACAACCGGCGGGGGTGTTAAACGAAACCTTCAGCCCCTTGACATCCAGCAAAATCTCGGATGGTGTATTAGGTTCCAATACCGCCCAGCCCCCTACTCCTCAAATCGGGTCCCCCGCTTTTTCGATAAAAAGCCGGCCAATTTGCCGGATACGTCCGGCCCTTTCGGCAGCTCTCCCCCGGGGTCTAATGCGTCCCGCAGCCCGTCGCCCAACAGGCTGACAGAGATGACCGTGAGAGAAATGACGGCGCAGGGGATGACCATCAGCTGCGGCGCCAGCCGGATAAAGTTCTTTGACAGGTAGACGATGTTGCCCCACTCGGGGGTCGGCGGATTGATACCGATGCCGAGATATCCCAGCACGGTACAGGTCAGCATCGCCTCCGCCAGAGCGCCCGTAAACCGGACAATCAGCGCCGGGGCCACATTATGCCCGATATGCCGGAACAGGATGCCCGGGTGGCCGACGCCCAGCGCCCGGGCCGCCTCTATGTACGCGCTCCCCGCAATGTGCATCACGCAGACGCGCACAAGCCGCGCAAACTGCGGGATCTCGGCAATGGCGATGGCGTACATGAAGTTGCCGTTTCCCCAGCTGAGTATCGCCTCGAAAACAAGCGCCAACAGTATCACCGGAATCGCCGCCAGGATATCCAGAACAGGCGAGATCAAAAAATCCGCCCCCGCAATACCCGGCGGCAAGCCCCAGGAGGCTCCCGATGATCAGCGCAAGGACAGTGGACGTGAAGGTTATCCGCAGCGTCACCCTGCCGCCGTATAAAAGCCGCGTCAGCAGGTCCCTCCCGAGATTGTCCGTCCC
>JAJUHI010000074.1 GCA_029267955.1 Sporobacter termitidis
ATCGCTATCAGCAGAAGGCTGCCTATTAATGCGCGCAGGAAAACAATCTCATAGCTGGTCAAGGAAATGTGGCTTGCCACAATACCGTTTAAGCCGAACAATAACAAAGCGCAAAGGTATTTGATAAACGCCTTTCTCACAGCGGCGCCTCCGGTCTCCGGAGCATTCTTTTATATTTCTGCTCTTGAATTTGCAACGTTCCGAGTGTATCATAAGCAGAAATATTTGAAAATCGAATAAATCGGATGATGGTTATTTGAAAATCGGATAGGTGATGTCGATGGATATGAACATCCAGAAATACATGTCGTTTGTCAAAACAGTGGAATGCGGCAGCTTCTCCAAGGCCGCGGAGCTTTTAAGCTACTCTCAGTCGAGCGTCAGCAGGATGATCAGCGACCTTGAGAACGACTGGAAGCTCACGCTTCTTGAGCGGACCGTCGGCGGCGTTAAACTGACATCCGACGGAATGAAGATTCTGCCATTTGTCAAAAGCGTTGTGACGGAATATGAGAAGCTGCAAATGGAAGTTGACGAGCTCAACGGTCTTCAATCCGGCCTGATCCGCATCGGCACTTTTTCCAGCGTGGCCACCCATTGGCTGCCGAATATCATCAAGGTGTTTCAGCGCGATTATCCCAACATTGATTACGAGCTTCTACTCGGCGACTACACGGAAATTGAGGATTGGATACTATCCGGCAGAGTGGATTGCGGGTTTTTGCGGCTTCCGGTACATAGAGACCTTGAGACGATCTTCCTTGAAAATGACCGGCTTCTCGCCGTCCTGCCGGAAACGCACCCATATGCAAACGCTCCGTCCGTTCCGCTTTCGGCGCTGTGTGAGGAGCCGTTTATGCTTCTCGAAAAGGGTTCGAAAGCGGAAATATCCGAACTGTTTGAAAAAGTCGGTTTGACGCCGAATGTGCGTTTTATAACCTGGGACGATTATGCCGTCATGTCCATGGTGGAAAGCGGCCTTGGAATCAGCATTCTCCCTGAACTGATTCTAAAGCGGGTACCTTACCGGATTGTGGCAAAAGAGCTTGATGTTCCCGCATACCGCCAGTTCTGTTTTGCGCTTAAAAGCAAAAAGACTGCCTCCGCAGCAGTCCGTAGGTTTTTGGATTATATTGATTATAGGCATAGCAGCGACAGTTTGCGCTCTGCTCAACAATAATATTCTGCTGCACGGCGGTAAGGCACGCTCCCATGCCATGTAGGGCGCGTGCTTCTAGCGTCTCGCAAGCGAGCCGCAGACGCGCCGTCAGGGTACCTAATACGGGCAGCCACAATAGGGCTGCCCCTACGCGCACAACAGGCGACGCCTTGACCCCTTGCCTCCCTCTTGAGGGAGGTGGCATTTGCGCAGCAAATGGCGGAGGGAGTACGTCGGGGGCGCCGTCCTCGGCGACCCGATTGTCCCGCTCTTTACTTCACAATAATATTCTGCTGGGCGGTGGCGCGGAGGTTGCCGCTGTCATCGTACAGGGAAAAGACAACGCGGTAGGTCCCCTTTGGGGTGCCGGACGGCAGGCTCAGGGTCGCGATGCCGCCGCTGCCGATATACACCGGCTTGTCAATCTCTCCGGCCACATCCTGATAGGTAAAGCCGTATTTGCGCTGCAGCGTCGATTTGACATTGGAGGCGCCGAGGGTCTGTATCCGGAACTCCACAGAGGCCGCGGCAGCATCGATAAACCGGTTGGGCGCTTCCGCCCGGATGCCGTATTCCACGGGCTCCGTCACGGTCAGCACCGCGGTACCCAGCGAAAGCGGATAGCCGCCCCGGGGACTTGTATCAGTCGTACCCGCATAGGCCTTGACATACAGGGTATAGCTGCCGCCGGCCAGGGGGTTCGGGCAGCCGGACATGTCAATGCGGATACTGCCGGCATCCTCCTCCCTGACGAAAACAAAGGGCAAATCCGCCGTCAAGACCTGGTTATTAATCCTCGTGCCCATTGGCCACAGCACGCTGCCGCCGTCTGCCGCTTTGATGGACACTTCAAAAACAAACGCAGAATCCGCCGTCTTGGCATCATAGCCGGAGACGGTGTTTTTATTAAACGAGACGGAAAAGGTGTTCGTCCCGCTCAGCGCCACAAGGGCGTAGGTGTTCAGCCCTGTCACGGTCACCTCCGGCATCGTGCCGCTGCTTTTACCCTCTCCATCCGTCAAAAGCACCTGATAGGTGCCGACGGCCAGCTCGCCGGCTGTTTTTGTCAGGTCGACAATGAACAGGTAGTCCTTTACCGTGTCCGCCGCGGCCGTCCCGCCGGCATATGTGTCGCTGCTGCCCATTCTGATAAAGCTGCCCAGCGGTATCTCCGTCGCCGGGGCAGCCAGATTGATATAGTAATACTGCCCGTCCGCCAGCATGATAACGGACGTGCCTGCCGGCAGGACGGCGTCCTGTTCGCCGCCGGTCAGCCGGAACACCTGCGCCGTGAGTTCACACTCCTCGGCATATTTTACGGTATAGGAGACCGTAAAGGCGCTGTCGGCCGTGATAACGGCTTCCGTACCGCTCCCCGACTCGCTCGGCGCATAGCGCTTCCCTTCCCAAACCGCCGCCTGCGTCACCTTGACCCGGGCCGGCATGATGGTGGGCTTCGGGACGCCGTCGTCGTCTACGTCCGGCTCCCATATATCCACAATCTCGCCCCGGTCATTATTTAACAGGTCCCAGATCTCATCCCAGGTCAGGTCGCCCACCGGAACGGCGCCGTCTTCTTCCTGTACATCCCCGGTGTTGGTGCCCGCGGGGGCCCCGGGATAATCCCAGTAGTAGTTGTTCCAGGCGTTTTCCGTATTGACGGTGTTGCCCGTGATGCTGCCCACATACTGGTTGCCGTCGACGGTGCCCTTGTTTAAGTTGTTGTGTATGACCGCCGCGCTGTCAATGTAGCCGACAATGCCGCCGATGCCGCCGGGCCCGCCGCCGGTGACGGCGCCCGAGTTGTAGCTGTGGCTGATATCGGCTCCGGCGCCCGCCTTGCCGACGATACCGCCCGCCCGGCCGTCCTTCTGCCCCGACACATCGCCGGTGTTGATGCAGATGGTCACCGTACCGTCCGACGCGCCGGCAATACCTCCGACAATGCCGTTGCCGGTGATCGTACCCGAGGAGGCGCATTTTGAGATCTCGCTGCCGGCGGTCGCGTTGCCGGCGATGCCGCCCACGTAATGCTGGTCGGCCCCCGTCACCGGCCCCGTCACGGTACACTGGGTGATCACGCCGTCCGTATGGCCGGCGATGCCGCCCACATACCCGTAGCCCGCTTCGGCGATAATGGTGCAGGAAACCGTGCACAAAATCACTTTGCTGTCAGCGCCGGCGCTGTAGCCCACCACGCCGCCGATGTTGTTGCTCTTGCCGGAGACAGTGCCGCTGATGATGCAGCCGGAAATCTCGCCCTGCGAAACGCCCGCCGCGCCGCCCGAGGAGCCGCTGTTGTTCCGTACCGTGACGGCTGCCGTGCAGCCGGTTATCTTGCTCTCAACGCCTTCCAGAAACCCGGCGATACCGCCGCTGTAGCCGCAGCTGCCGTTTACCGTGACGGTTATATTGCAGTTTTCGATGATGCCGGCAAACCGGCCGGCCACGCCGCCCACATAGTCGCCGTTTGCCGAGACGGTCCCCGACACCCGGCAGTTCGTGACGACAACGACGGAACCCTCCGTGCCGCCCAGCACGCCGCCCACCTTTGTCTGCCCCGAGACCGTGATCGCCGCGGCGGTGCAGTCGTCAATGGCGCCCGCGGCGCAGCCGGCAATGCCGCCGACGCTGTTGGCGCCGGTTACCGACCCTTCCGCCGTACAGCCGGAGATCCGGCTGCCCGCGGCGGCAAAGCCGGCGATACCGCCGTGATAATCGCTCCAGCCGTTGGAGACGGCCCCGCTTACCGTACAGGCGGCGACGCGCCCTTCCGTATAACCCGCAATGCCGCCCGTGTACGTGTCGCCCTCCACCGAAGCTGTCACGCGGCAATTATTGATAACACTATTCGCGCCGGCGTATCCGGCGATCCCGCCGTGGTAATCCTGCCAGTTGGCCGTCACGCGGCAGGTGGACACGCAGTTTTCGATCAGCCCGTCGGAAAACCCTGCCACCGCGCCCGTATAGTTGGCGCCGGCGACGCTCCCGCAAACGCGGAGGTCGCGGATGACGCTGCCGGTCCCGGCGTAGCCGAAGAGCCCCTGGTACGCCGTGCCGGACTGGTTGATGTACAGGCCGATGACCTCGAATCCGCCGCCGTCAAAACACCCCAGAAAGCTCCTGGACGCGCCGGTCCCGATCCTTGGAAAGGCTCTTGGGCTGCCGCTTGCAAAGGTGCCGTCGGAGTTCATGTTGTTGAGCAGGATATCCTGCGTAAGCCTTATATACTGGCCCGCGTATGTGTTGCCGCTGGCAACCGACTGTGAAAAATACGCCAGCTGCTCCCCCGTGCTGATTAAATACGGGTCCGATTCGCTGCCGGTACCGCCGGCAAAGCCCGCCGCCGTGCCGCCGGTCCACAGCGGGCTGGCCGCGGCGGCGGAAATGTTGCCCGCCAAAATTAGCCCTATCAGCGCCAGGGCAACAAGCCGCCCTGGCCCCTTTATTTTTCCGCTTTTATTCCTCATCGTCTTTTCAGTCTGCTCCAAGCACCGTAACGTCGCTGTAACTTACCGACGGGTCGTCTTTAAAAAACACCAGTTCGTAAACCGACGCCGTGTTGAGCCTTATCCGCATCGTATTCTGCTCAAGGTCAACAGACGCGCTCATCACGGCGGGATTGGTCATATCCGGTTCCGCGCCCTCGCCCCAGGAGATGAGAACATCCTTCTCGGGCTCCGGGCTGCCGGTAAGGGTGATGGTGAGCCTTGCCACCGGACTGCCCTGATTGTCGTCCATGGCATACGACAGCAGCGGCCGGACAACAAATTTCCCGGTTAAGGTTTTCCTGTAGGGGCTGTCGGCCGTCGCCGTCACCGTCACCTCAAAAGGCTGGCCTATAGCCGCGCAGGGCACGTTGAGGGTCACGGCCTCCCTGCTTGCCGTGTTGCCGGGCAAAATGCCGGCGTGGCCGCCGCTCAGCCCGGAGGCCTTGACGGTATAGGAAATCGCGACGGACGAGACATTCAGGGCGCTTTCACTGTTGCGCAGCTCGATGGTGATGGGGACCGTATCGTCAGAAGACGCCCAGTCATAATAAATGTCATAAACGGGGACGTCGGGCCCCTCACGGAGAAGGTCGCTGGTAAAGTAAAACCGGTTCTCCGCCGTCGCCTTGTAATGATTGAGCAGCACGCTGTAGATATACCCGGCGGCTCCCGCGCCGGAGAGCAGGACCAGTCCGATGATGATGATTGTGAACGCGAGAGACTTTTTCCTTTTCTTTTTCTTCATTCCCAATCCCCGTCAACGCGCTGTGATTCCGCCATGTCCTGCGGCTCGGGTGTTTCCGGCGCATCCGGCGCGGACTGCGGCATGATGTACGACGGCGTCGTATACGCCGGCGTCACGCTCTGGACGGCCTCCAGCCGCAGCTCCAGATAGTCGATTTCGTCCATGTACCGGTAATCCCGCATATCGTCCGGCCAGATGACCGACAATGTGAGCGACTTTGTCTCTTTAACGCCCGCCGTAAATTGAATCGCCGAGCTTTTATAGTGATACATGGTCATCTGCTCTAAGTTAAGGCCGTCCTCCCCCGTCAGCTCAAACACCAGCGGCAGGTTCCCCGTGGTGTCCAATACCAGGTAGACGCTTTGGTCGTAACCGCTGACGCCCTCGCTGTTGTAATTGGATATGGTGACCGGGATCTCCCGGACGCTGCCGGGCTGCAGCCCTTCCAGCGGGACGGACGCGGCCTCGTGGGTCAAAATCCAGGTTGAAAACTCAATATCCGGCGGCAGCTGCGTATTTTCCGCCCCCGTATTGGCAAGCGTCGTGGAAAAACGTGAAAAGGAAACCCCGGTGACAACCGACGCGACGAAAACCAGGTATATAAGCAGGCTGATACACCAGCGTTTGCTTTTCATTTTTCCACCGCCTTTGCTTTTAACTAGCCTTCCGGCCGCACCTGATTGCCGACGATGCGGAACATGACCTTGACGGACTCTTTGGATACCAGTTCGTTCATCGCCGCCGTGTCGTAACCGTCGTATGCTTTTAAAAGCGACGTTTCGCAGGCTCTGATGGCCGCGTTTTCGATGCCGGCCAGCCTGTTGTACTCGGTAAAGTGGCCGTCGTTCTCATTTAAAGGGCACGGTATCTCGTGGGGCTCTTCCGGACACGTGTTGTCCGCCGCCCCGTGGTCGGCCTCGCAGGGATAGTAATGCAGCCAGGCGCCGTCGGGCGACGGACCGCCGTGCTCCGCCAGAAAGGCGCTCACGGCCTGGGCCGCGGCGTTCCGCTGGTCCTGGAGGCCGCCGGGCCCGTAATACGTGTCATAGGCCGCCTGGTAATAGAGCATGCAGGCCTTGTCCGCGTCATATGCCGTA
This sequence comes from Sporobacter termitidis, assembly GCA_029267955.1. Lineage (GTDB taxonomy): Bacteria > Bacillota > Clostridia > Oscillospirales > Oscillospiraceae > Sporobacter > Sporobacter termitidis_A. The sequence goes on from JAJUHI010000074.1 coordinate 6,493, forward strand.
TTCGGCTGGACAGCCGCGTAATCGTCAATATCCCTGATATAAAAGGAAGTATTCCACTGCCAGCTGACAGTGACCCGGACCTGTTCGTCGCTGCCGACGGGGAACCGGCCGCATAAAATGCTGAAATACCCCTCCGCGTCCACGTCCACGCCGGCGGAACCGTCCAGGATATCCTTCGGCCGGAACCAGCCGTCCACCGACCCGCCGGGCGTGAACACATAGGGCCCGGCCCCCGGTATCTCCGCGGTGATTTTAAAGATAAACGGCGCGTAGATATCCGCCTGGGCAGCGGTTGTAATCCCGTATGTAGTCAGAAAGCCCAGGTCCGCCACATTCATCCTGACGTCGTAATCAATGGCCGTGTCCGAACCGCCGCCGGTAAAAATAAAATACTTCCCGCCGTGGTCCATGGGCTTTACCGTCTGTCCGTTAAACAGGTCAAAGGTAAAGCCTTTATTATAAAACGCCTCGTCATCCTGGCCCCGGGCCGAAAAGTTCCACCTTGCCACAAGGGCGCTGTCAGAGCCGGTATAAGTCTCCGTAAACCTTGCAAAGGTCATCGCGGAATAGGTAAAGGTCGCGGCGGCAAGCACCAGTAAAAACAGGCACAGGCGCACAAGACGCGACAGCCTCATGGGTTCCACCTCATCTTTTCGCGCCGACCGGCTTCTTCCGGATTTTCTGTATGAGGGCGCCCGAATAGGCGACGAGCAGGACGGCTATTGCCATCACCGCCATGCCGACAGGCCTTTTGATAAAGAGGATCAGATACCCCAGCTTTGGGATGATGAGCACAACCTTGCCCATAAACCTGTCGGCTGTAATCACTTCGTCCGTCGTGTTGTTGGCGTCGCCCTTCATTGTATAAAACCCGTTATCAATAGCGGCAATACGGTGGGTGTACACCGTCGCGCCGTCCAGATAGGTGGCGATATCCCCCACCTGATAGGCCTCTTCCGCCTGCCGCCGGATCAAGACCACGTCGCCCGGATAGATGGCGGGTTCCATGGAGCCAGACAGGACCACCAGGGGAGAAAATCCGAACAGCATGGGCACCGGCTCGCCGGCAGCGGCCTTGCGGGCGCCCAGATAAATGTTGGCGAGTACGATAAGGGCAAGAATAACGCAGGGTATGTACATCAGCAGGACTTTTGAAAGTGTTTTTATCGCGGCTTTCAGTGTTTCCTTCTCCTCCCCGCTGTTATTTAACCCCCGGCCGTGACCCTTATGGTCAGGCTGTAGGGATAGCCGGCATACCGGGCAAAGCTGTTGTCATTTTCCGATTCCGGCCAGTACCAGTACAATGTATACGTCACGCGGCCGCCCGGCTTAAGCGTCGAGGAATGGTCGAGGTCGTCGAGCCGGCACCAGGTTTCGTCATCGCCGGCCAGATAACTGTCTCCGGCCTTCAGCTTATACCGCATCGGCAGCTTGTTTTCCTCCGGGAGCGTATCAAGGGCGTCAAAGTCCACGGTATACCGGGTGGTAAAACCGTTTTGGCTGTTGTCCACCGTAAACCGGTAGCTGCCCTTCATCCCCGGCGCGAGCCGTTTCCCGTCGCCGAAAATATTGACCCCGGCGGCGTCGCCGCTGCCGTAATTTGTCTGCTCATCATGGACATTGAAGTTAAAGGGAGACGGTGCGGGATAACCGCCGGCGCCGGGAACCGGACTGGGCGTGGCCGACGCTTCCGAATCGTCCGGCGGCGGCGATGGCGGCAGCGGCGTAATACCGGGTTCCTCCGGTTCCTCCGCCGCCCCGATATCAATGTCTTTGATACCGGCGACGGCCCCTTCTCCTTCTTCCCGGTTTAAGGTCAGCGTGATCTCCAGAAGCTCCATTTCAACGGACACCCTAAAGACAAAGGTGCCGTCCGGCAAACGGACGACGGACGCCGCCCCCGGCTCGTCGACACGCACAATCTGTATCGCGGCCTGCGCCAGCACAGCGCCGCTCTCGTCCAGGACGCTGATGGTGTGGCCGCCTTCGGTCACGCCAGAAAAAAAGAAGAAGCCCATATCGTCGGTCCGTGCATATCTGGGCGTGCTTTCGAGCCTGATGCGCCCGTTTTTATACGGGGACCCGTCCGTATAGACGACCCGGCCCTCCAGGTCAATCACCCGTATCACCGGCACATCCACGTTCCGGGCCGGGAAAAGAAAACCGCGGAGGCGCTCATTGGAACCCGGCGCCGTATCGCCGCCGTCCACACGCACATCCGAGCTGAGCACGAAAACCGCGTCTCCCAGCCCCAGGTCCCGGATAATCCCGTAGACGGGCGCCGCCGCAAAAAATGCGATGATCGCCGTCAGCAGAAAGAGAAAAAGCGTCCTGCCCCGGCGCCTGCCTGTATCACGCTGCACGTCCGGCCGCACCGGATCACCTCTCAAGTCGTCTTTTTGGAGCCTGTCTGACGGGGGCCGCAGCGTTCTGCGGCCCCCGTCGGTCTATATGGCCTTCTTTGCCGCGCTTTGGACAATTAAGGAGTGCCCGGAGTAACCTGAACTGCCTTGACGGTGAGGTTCAGGATATAAGCGCTTCTGTCATCAAGAGCGGATTGTGTGCCAAGCGACGTATCGTTCTTGTCTCTGTCGGGGTCGGACGAATCCTCAAAAACCCATTTCCACTCGACCTCTTTGGTATCGTTGCCATCCATCGCCACCATCGTGGTCCCCAGCTGGGCGGCCAAGGCCCCAAAGTCGCTGACCCAGTTTTCGGGCACGTCAGGCAAATCCTTAAACTTGAACAGCAGCGGCACGGGCGGATTTGACGGATCGCCCTTAAATTCGTAGCTGATATTCGCGTCCACGTCCGAGTTGTTTGTCACCGTGATGGCAAACGAGCCCGAGACGCCCGGCGCAATGATGTAATTGCCGGAATCGTCAGGTTGCTCATTGTTTCTCACATGCGATAAATCCGTATACTTCCATAAATTCAAGTCCTTCGTCCCGGAGGTAACCAGACCGGTCCCGTCAGCGTCCTGGGCTGTAATGTCCCATTTGGCCACGAGTACGGTATCCTGGCCCGCGAATTCCGAGGTGTACTTGGCGAAGGTGCCCGACAGCATGGAGGTGGAAATCAGGAAAAGCAGCACCAGAATGGGCAGCGCCAGAAATACGCCCCTGCGCCTTGTTTTTGTTGCCGTCATGTGTCTCATCCTTTCATCAATATGATAAATTCGTTTCTTCAGGGGTTATAGGATAAATGTATTGCATCCCGGTTTTTATCATGACCGCGGGATTACGAAGATTGGTTTTCGCCGGCGTCCTCCTTTGAGGCGGAAACCGCCGCTTCCTGTCCGGCCGGGGTCTCGGGCGCGCCGCCGCCCTGCGCCGTCGCGGCCGCCAGGGCCCTTTCGCTGCGCCTTGTACGGATGGAGCGGGCGATGACGTCATAGAGGATAAACAGGCACATGGGGGTAATTACAAACAGGAGCATCCCCACCGGCGTCTGTATAAAGAGGGCAAAGCGCCCCATGTTGGCCGCGCGCCATATGTAACGGCCTTCAAGTTGCTCCGGCTTGACCCCGACGGCGTCCGTCCCCACGTTGGCGTCGCCCTTGGTGATAAAGGTCAGGCCCTCCGACCTGTCGATGTCCACAACCCTGTGGGTGACGACGATTTGGTCCTCCGCCGAAAAGGAGATGATGTCCCCCACCTTGATGTCCTCCGGCTTGACCTCCCTGGTGAGCACCATGTCGCCCGCCAGTATGACCGGTTCCATGGAGCCGGATAAAACGATGAACGGCTTGTAACCCATGAAGTCCGGCACTTCGTCGGGATTCGCGTAGGATTTAACGATCAGCGTGATGTTGACGATAACGAACGCGGCTAAAATGACGCAAATGACCAAAACAAACCCTTTGATGACCTTAGACAGTATCGAGGCGCTCTTCTCTCTTTTTACCAATGTCAAGACCTCCATTTGATAATTGTCTGCCAGGTTCCGTTTTGCGTAAAAAAAAGACTGCATGAAAAAAGAAATCATGCAATCGGACGGTCATGGCCGCTGGTTTTGCGGCTGTAGACTCCTGACTTTGCGTCCCTATCTTTCGATAGGTTTGCCAAAGCGCTGTATTCAGTTTTCGACGCCGCTGTTTTACAATTTTATCAATATAGTGTCACTAATTTGTCATATTATCGCAAAAATCTGAGAAATGCAATAGGAATTTTACCATCCATTGGTCAAACGAC
>JAJUHI010000075.1 GCA_029267955.1 Sporobacter termitidis
CCATCAATGAAATCGCCGACAGCAATGCAATCAACATGGATATCCACATGACGACGGATATAGCGAGCCTTATCGACAGGCTGAAAGCGGAAGAGGTGGACGACGATACGGTCATGCTCCTGACCATGCTGAAAGATGTCAAGGTGGAATATATCTATAATATCAAAGACGCAATCACGTATATCCGCTGCCCGCTTCTTTCAAATCTGGCCGGCGAAGACCCCAACGCCTGGTTCAGCATGGACTTAAAAACGCTTTACTCTGAGTTGGAGCTGGATATAAACCCCATTACCGATCTGGCAACTGTACAGGGTAATTATGCTCAAGGGTTTGCAGATTGTCTTAAGGATTATGTACGCCAGACGCCGCTAACTGACATAACGTCAACCGCCACGCTGGCGCAGGCTCTGTCCCTCATCAATTCCTCTTTCAATGACGGCGCATTTACTCAAAGCGGCAATACATACACCTCCACCTGCAAACTTAACGGAGACGACACCAACGTATCCCTCTCCCTTTCGCTGACGCTCGCGAATGATACGGTCGTCGGATACGGCATCGCATTTTCAGTAACAGACGCCGACTCCAATCTCTCAATCAAAATCGCCATGGATGAGAAGGATAAGATGGATATATCCTTTGGCGCGTTTTTGGAGGATGCCATTGAAATCGATTTAAACGCGACCCTCCAGTATTCCAAGCCTACAAAGCCTGCCGCGACTTCACCGGCAGCCGGCAGCGTCATCATTCCGATGGAGTAACCCTCAAGAAAGAGCAATCTGTGTTGTCAAACAGCTCCACAATCCGACACAGCCAAAATGCAGAGGACACAGGTGAGTTGCCTGTGCCCTCTGCATTTTTTGTGAAGCGCCGCCATCAGATGGTAAGCGCCCAATCGGTCGGCCCGGCTGACGGAGATCTGGACAATCTCCGTATTTTTTATCGGCAGCCGTGAGGGCGATACGGAGGCAACCATGCGCCAGATCACCGCTTACGTCAAGGAGATACTCCAAAACCACATGGTGGAAGAGGCCTACCTGCAATTCCGGGACCAAAACCTTGAAAAAGGCCTCCGGAGCCTCATTAAACGCGGCGCCAACGAGATCATTGTAATCCCCTACTTCCTGTTTGAAGGGGTGCATATCAAAGAGAACATCCCCGCCGAGCTTCAGGCGTTCTGCGTACGCCATCCCGATATCAAAATAAACATGGGCAAAACCCTGGGCGCCGACCGGCGGCTGGCTGAAATCGCCGCGGACAGGGTGCGGGAGTTGCTATAGTTTTCCGTGCGAACATGCCCTCGAAAATAAACTGAATATTTGTTCAATATATCAAGGAAATTCCCCCTCTTTTACATCTGGCAAAAAAGACAATGCAAACAATTAAAATCAACCTTATAGCGTCCATGGCGCTGAACTTCCTTGCCATTGCCCTTGCCAGCACCGGAATCCTGAACCCCGTTCTCGGCGCGCTGGTGCACAATGTCGGCTCGGTCGCCGTCATTATCAACTCCTCGTTACTACTGAAATGGCGGAAACGCAAATAAAGATGGCTTTGTGTGGATAATCAAAGACTCAGGTACGGCATACGCCGCACCTGAGTCTTGTTTTTAATGCAAGCTTGGTAATCAACCAGTATATGTTTGTTTGCTTGCGCCTTTAACCGATAATTTCCTTTATCTCGGCGTCGGTGAAATCAACTTTGAAGAAGTGGCTGTAGAAATAGAAGATTTCCTCAGCCAGCGCCTCGTCTGATAAAACTTCCGGATACAGCTTGTTAATGGTCCACATAATCGTCAGCGGCTGCTCGGTCGTGCGGTTGCCCCACACGTGGACAATGCGCGGCACGATATAAATCTCGCCATTTTTGACCGCGTTGATTTCCGACAGCTGGCTGTCGGCCAGGATTGCCTCCTTTTCCGCCGCGGTCGCCACTAAAATCACATCCGGATTCCATCGGAGCAGGTCCTCCAGCGTGTAAGTAAGCTTTTCTCCCCCCGCCGCGGCAAAGGCCTCGGCGGTTACGCTGACGGCGCCCGCTTGGGCAAGCCACCACTCGGCTATGACATGCGGCTGTGTAAAGGTCGTAATCGTGCCGTAGGCGACGGTTTTCTTGTCCTCTTCCTTCAACCCTTTGACGAGTTCTTCCGCCTTGGCGACCATATCGTCAAAGTATTTCAGATAATCGGCGGCGACATCCTGCGCGTTTAAGATCTCGCCCAGCAGCGTGATGCACTCCTTGACATCGTCCGTCTGCTGCCACTCCAGGTATATGACATTGAGCCCCTGCTCCTCCAGCGCCTCCGTCATCGCCTTGTCCATCGTCAGGCACAGGTCGGGCTTCACGGCAAGGATGTTCTCCATCAGAAGCTCAGAGTCCGCGCCCTGAAACGGCTTCATATTCTTGATCTGCGGGGTGAATTTGTACTGATACTTCTCCCAGTTTGGCGCCTTGACAAAGCTCGGCGACCCCTCGTTGCAGATTTTGTCGCCGGCGCCCATGGTCTCCACGAAGGCGTTGAGAACGCCGATGGAACCGAAGGTGCCGATGGTCTTGATCTCCGCGGGCAGCGTGACCGTTCTGCCGGCCATATCTGTCACGGTGCGCTCGGTGGGCGCATCGGAAGCGGGCGCGGAGGGTTGCGCCGTCATGTTATCCGGCGAGGTTGTGCCGGCGGTGCTCCCCTGCCCGCCGCAGCCTGCCAGCAGGCTTAGAGCCAGCACAAGCGTGAGTAGCAGCGCGGTGATTGTTTTGTTTTTCATGGTTTCTCCTCTTTCATTTTATTTTGCTTAGCTATTCATAACCGGGACACAGACTTTCGTCAGCGTATCCTTAAAATCCAGCCTGGTTTCCGTGACGCAGACGGGCGTCGCGTACAGCCGGGTCAGATTTTCGGTGGTTACGACCTCTTCGGGCGCGCCCTGGGCCATAATCAGGCCGTCGCGCATAAGGATTGCTTGGGTGCAGGCCAAAAAAGCATGGTCCGGGTAGTGGGAGGTCATCAGGATCGCATACCCCTGGGCGGCCAGGTTTTTGATGACCTGCAGCATTTTCACCTGGTTGCAGTAATCCAGGTTCGCCGTCGGCTCGTCCATGACGAGAATGCGCGCCTGCTGCGCCAGCGCGCGCGCGACCAGCACCATCTGCTTTTCGCCGCTGCTCATTTCATTGAACGAATAATCTCTCAAATGGCTTATGGAGAGCCTTTCCATCGCCTCCTCCGCCAGTTTCCTGTCCTTTTTACCGGGCCGGGCGCCCAGGGCCAGATGCGAAACGCGCCCCATCAGGACAATATCCTCCGCCTTATACGGGAAGGCCACGGTGGTCGCCTGCGGGACATAGGCCATGAGCTCCGCCCGTCTCCTGGCGTGGATTTTTTGGATGTCGCGCCCGTCAAGCCGAATAACGCCGCCCTTCGGCTTATGCAGCGACAAAATGCAGCGCAGAAGCGTCGTTTTCCCCGTTCCGTTCGGCCCCAGCAGGCACAGGATGTCATGGTTATTGAGTTCAAAGGTGATATCCTCAAGGATGATCCGGGTCGGGTGATAAAAATAGCGAAGACCCTGTACCGACAGCATCAAGTCCACCCCTTTCTGACTCTCGAGAGCAGGAGGACAAACACCGGCGTGCCCACAAGGGCCGTCAGGACGCCCAACGGGAGCTCAACGCCCTCAAACCCGCGGATGATGTTGTCGATGATGACCAGGAACACCCCGCCGATAAAGAAGGAGGACGCGGCAAGCTTGGAATAATCGGCGCCTGTCAGCATTCTCGCGATGTGCGGCACCACCATGCCGACCCACCCGATGATGCCGCATATGCTGACGGAACAGACTGTCATCAGCGTGGAGCAGCTGACGATGACCAGTTTGACCAGCGGCACGTTGACGCCCATCGTCGCCGCTTCGTCCTCGCCGGCCGCCAGCGCGTTGATCTGATGCCGGAACAGGAACAGCAGCAGGAGCGAGAGGAAAATGGCCGGCAGCATAAACAGCAAGTCCCTGTTTGAGCCCTTGCCCAGGCCGCCCATCAGCCAGAAAGTTATGGCCGGCAGCTCGTTTTCCGTATCCGCGAGCGTTTTGATGATGGATAAAAGCGACTGAAACAGGCTCGAGACGACAATGCCGCCCAGAATCAGGACCGTTATCGTCTGCCTACCGAAGATATAGGCGATCAGGTAAGCCGACACAACCGCCACCAGGCCGAAAATGAAAGCCGTCGTCTGTATCTGCCACCAACCCCCGTGACCGATCATCGCCAGCGCCGCGCCGAAGCCCGCGCCGGCGGATACGCCCAGAATATCCGGCGACACCATCGGGTTTTTAAACAGTGTCTGATAGGACGCGCCCGACACGGCGAGCACGCCGCCCACCAGGAGCCCCAGCGCGATCCTCGGCAGCCGGACCTGCAGGACAACCTGCTCCATCGTTTTTTCCCAGTACTTCGGTATGTCCGTGAATTGCGAAAGAAGTATATCGACCACTGTTCGCGGCGATATCGGATACCGCCCGACCAGGAACGACCCGAAAAACACAATGACCGCCAAACAGATGAGTATCAGCATCTTGAGCATGAAATAGTCTTTCTTCTTCGTCTGAGGCATGCCGTTCTCCTTGATATATAGATGGACAGCGCTGTCAATATCCGGTATATTTCTACCGTATGTTCTCCAGGCCGCATAGAAGCTCAACTTCAATCTCGTCACCCGCCTCGTATCCGGCCACGCCGATGGGCGCGACAAAGAGGGCATGTGCCTTCAGCATGGAATCCGGCAGGTTTTTGTCCCGGCCGATCTGGGAAGCCCAGTAAATCCCCTCCCGTTTCGTCAGGCTGAATCTCAAGTACATCTCAAACTCCGGATTCTTCTCAACCGGCTTTTCGAGGCGGACCGGCAGCCTGGGGCGGACCGGCATTGGCAGCCCGTAGTAGTGCTGCACCAATCCGTAAACGCACCAGTCCATCGCCAGATAGGTTGCCAGCGTCGGCCCCGACAGGTTGATCACCGGCTTGCCGTCGATGATGGCGATCGAAACGGGCCTGCCCGGCACGACCTTGATGCCGTGACGGTAAACGGCGGCGTTCTTTTGCAGGAGCGCCGTATTGTAATCCTCCGCCCCCTTTGAGGAGCCGCCGTTGATCAAAACGATATCGCCGGCCAAGAGCGCGTTTTTCAGCGCCTGCTCCAGTTCGGCGGGCTTGTCCTTCACGATCGGGTAGCAGAACGGGTCGGCCCCCCACTGGGTCAGATAGGACGCGACCATCAGGCCGTTAGCCTCAATGTTCTGCCCCCGTTCCGGCTTGATGCCGGCGGTAATCAGCTCGCTGCCGGTGGGTATGTATACAACCTTCGGCTTTTTGATGACCTCCACCTGATAGATGCCGCCCAGGGCCAGCATGGCCAGATGCTCCGGCGTCAGCCGGACGTGCGCTTCCGCGACAACGTCGCCCTCCCGCACCACGGTGCCGGCGGCCCGTATGCAGTCGCCGCGTTCATAATCAACATCCTCGTAAAAGCAGATATGGCCCGCGTCGTTATAATAAAAGTCCTCGACCGCAACGATCGTGTCAAATTCATCGGGGAAATCGTCGCCCGTATCGGCCCTGACATAATCGACGCCCTCAACCCAGCCGGACGTATCGGGCAGGCCGTTTTTAAAAGCGGAATATTTTACGGCGATGCCGTCAAAGGATGATACCCGGTGCACGGGCAGCGTATTCCGGGAATAAACCGGCTTGGCCGTTACCCGGCCGCAGGCCTGCTGAAGCGGGATTATTTCCGTCTCGGCCTTTAACGGCCAGTTTTTGCAGAGAAGCTCCAGGGCTTCGGCTCTTGTCGTGGTAAAATCCATGGTTTCGCTCATGTGCATAACCCCTTCTTTTTTGGTTTTTTTTAAAATCCAGCTTTCGATTGTTTTCTCAAACCCTTCGCCGACAAAAAGCGGCACATCGTCCCAATGAAGCGGACCGGATACGGCGGGATGGGGGAGCGTATACCGCTTAAGAGCCGCCGCCGCGGGGACCTGGCAGATCAGCGGGTCGGCAATCAAGACCTGGTAAAGGCCGCTCTTCAAAAGCTCTAAGAGCTGCCGTTCGCTTTCAAGAGGCACGTCGCCGGGCGCCATCAGCTCCGGATTCATGGTGAAAAAGCTCGCGGCGGTGACGGTTGCCTGACAGTCTTTTTGATACAGCGCCGTCCGAATCGAGTTTGCCATCACCTGGTCGCCGATGATCAGGATTTTTTCCCCGGACACATCGCGGCCGGGCGTGTTCAGGAGGTTTTGCTTATCCTTGCCCGCCCCCTTGAGTGCCGCAATAACGGTTTGGCTGAACTTAGTCCCCAGCGGCATCGCCGCGACGTACGGAATATCAAAGCGTTCACGCATATACTCGGCGGCCGCCAAGCCGGACTGGGAGACCGCAAGGTTTACCTGGGCGGACGACGAATGGCGCACCTGGTCCAGGCTTGTCTCCATCAGAAAGCTGCACCGGACGGTAAAGCCGTTTTCCTCAAGGAAGCGCCGCAGCAGCCTGCCGTTGTCGTTTGCTGAAAAATCCAGCGGCGTCAGCCCCAATATATTCACGCTGCCGGGCTCGGACCCGGCATTTGCCGCGGCAAAACGCCTGACTAAAGCCAGTATGGCCGCGGAGACGCCCTTGTCATAATACTGAAAGCCCGTCGTATCAAAGCCGAAGGCCGGTATGCCCGAGCGCGCTTCAATTTCCCGGGCGATGCCTGCCATGTCCCGGCCGATGATGGCCGGGACCGGCGTGCTGATGACCGCCGTAAAATCCGGTTTGAGCTGCTGGGCGGCGTCGACCGTCTGGCTGATGAGCCGTTCTTCGTCGCCGAGGACGGCTTCAATGGTGCGGAGCCTGGAGCTGAAGGTGGTTTTCTTGGAGCCGGACCAGCGCGGCTCGTCGCAATTGATATAGTTGCGCGTGCAGCAGGCCGCGTCGTCGATGACGACCAGACAGTTGAGCTCAAACAAGGCCGAGCAGACGCCGGAATAATCCCCCGCAAAAGGCGGCAGATAGATTGAAAGCCGGCTTATTCCCTCATTCTTTTCCATTTGCGCCACCCGACTTATAAGCCTTTCCGATCATATGCATCAGCTTCTGGATACCGTGGAACCCAAAGAAGGATTCGTCGTTGTACATCTCCACGACATGTCCGGCGCTTAAAAGGCGCGGCCCGGCGGCGCCCAGCAATATTGAACGGTCTCCGAAGCGGTACCCCAAAACATCCTTCACGCCTTTTTTGTTTATCAGCGTCGTCTCCGGGTGATTCAGGCTGAGCCAGTCGTACGCCGCGCAATCCTCGTCCTTGGGTCGCGAGCCGATAACCGCCTTTACGCAAAAGCCGTATCCGGCCAGCGCCTTCGCCAGCGAAAAAGGGCGTATGCTGGCCGAGGAATCGACAATGATCGGCGCGTCATCCACCAGTTCCCGCACCGCCTTCACGGCGAGCCGCGTCTGAAAAACCGCCTCTTCAACGTCGGGAGACGGCTTGCCTAAAAGGGCGGCGAGCTCGTTATAAAATGATGCCGCCTCGGCGATATCGTAGGTAACGGGGCTGTCCAGAAACGGAATATCCAGCTTTTCAGCCATGCTGCAGGCTGCGAGCCTGCCCATCGGCGCCAGCACCAGATTCAGGCTGCTGTCCGCCATCGCCCTATATTCCTCAAAGGTTTTGCAGTCAAACAGCTGCCGGACCTTGCCGCAGCCCCAGCTTTTTAAAATTTCAAACAGCTCGCATTGCGGGTCTATGGCCGTGTAGTTGCCCAGCAGATTGACGCCGTTGTCCTTTTTTCCCGTGTATTGGAGCATGGCGTACATCTGATTGTGCAGGCGCATCCCCGGCGATATTTTTTCGTCGGCCGCCACCGGGTCAATCCGGCAGACCGTGAAGAACATGGACGGGAAGCGCCGGTAAAGCCGGTCCAGCAGCGCCTTTTCGTCGGTTCCCAAGAAATCGTCTATGCAGTTGAAGTACAGGAGGAAGGCTTTCGGCGCCGGGTCCAGGACCTGAAGCAGCATGTCGATTGCCTCTTCAATGTTGTCCTCATAACGGCCTGAAACCGCGTCCTCTTCCTTAACATACAAAAAGGAAGTGTTGGCTTGCTGTCCGTTTTGGTAGGCGCGAAAAGCGATTTTCCGCCCGCAGGACGACGGGCAGACATGCAGGCTGTGGCTCTCCGGGATGCGCAGAACAGTTTTGTTCCTGTCCCTCGTCTGGACGAAGTATGTAAGATTGTGGTCCGTATCAGCGGACATGTCCGGCCACCTCCAGCACGCGGCAAGCAAGCTGCTTGTAGCAGGCCGCTATATCAGAATCGGGATATAATTCAATCACCGTTTTTCCCGCCTCTTCCGCGCGCTGTATAGCGCCGGACCTGGGAATCACAGCGACGATCTCTCCCCCCGTCTCTTCAGCCAGCTTGCCGACCAGCTCCAGCTCGTTCACAACGTTGCGTCTGTTTAAGATAAGCCCGCCGTACCGGGCGTAGTTTCTGTTTTTAAAGCTTTCCAACGCCTGCGCGATGTTTGACGCCGCGTACATCGACATCATCTCCCCGGAGGTCACGATAAACACAACATCCGTATAATCGCCGCGCAGCGGCATGGCAAAGCCGCCGCAGACCACGTCCCCCAGCACGTCATAGATGACGATGTCCGGCTGATACGCCTGGTAAGCCTTCAGCTCCTCCAGCTTTTCAAAGGCCGTGATGATGCCCCGGCCGGCGCAGCCAATCCCCGGCGTGGGTCCGCCGGCCTCGACGCAGAAAATACCGTTAAATCCCGTATGTACGATATCATTAAGGGTCATGTCGTCATTGCGCTGCCTTATCAGCTCAAGCACAGTCGGAATACGCTCCCCGCCCATGAGGAGCATCGTTGAGTCCGATTTCGGGTCGCAGCCGATCTGCATGACCTTGTACCCCATCAGGCTCAAAGCCGCCGACAGGTTCGAAGCCGTCGTCGACTTGCCGATGCCGCCCTTTCCGTAAATTGCAATCCGTTTCATTTCACGTACTCCTTCTGTATTAAAAACGGGCATCCCGCTCCCCATCAGCAGGATGCCCGTTGCATATGCCGGCGCGCACGCAGCGATGCTGCGCGCCGGCGGAGCAAGCTTCTTTCCTAACAGGAAGTTCCTCCTGTGTCATGGGAGGCAGCGGCGTTTCCACCGCTGCCCTGTGAGCTCGGTGTGACGGGAGCTTCTCCCGTCACCGGTTCAGGATTCACCGGCATAGATACCCGTAGCCAATGAATCTCGAAGCGGTTATTTTATTTTTAATTCGGCAGCGAATTTGCCGTCAATTCGTTAAACTGTTCCCTGGTCAGCTTGCAATGATAAAACAGCTCGTAGTACTTTGCCGTCTCCTCATATAAATCGTAGGTCGCGAGATCGGGATACAGGAGCTTGGCCAGCCAGATCATGCCCAGGTATCTGTTGACCGACGGCGGCGAGCCCATCCAGTTGTACGGGCCTTCCGGCACCTCGTAATACGTACCGTTTTTAATGGCGTCCAGCTGCTGCCAGGTGGCGTCGCTGCCGACGGTGGCGTAGACGCTGCCGGGAGCGAAGAGGATCACATCCGGATTCCATTTGAGCAGCTGCTCCATGTCGATGGGGTTGCCGCTGCCCTTCGACGTGACGTCCTCCAGCACCGCGACATTGTCGGATAATAAATTGATGATTTCCGCGTGGAAGGAGCCCTGCGCGATGACATTCAGGCCGTTGTCCCCCAGGCAGTAGACGAGGCTCGTTTTATTGTCGCCCATCTTCTCCGCGATCTCATGGGCGCGCTTGTTGACGGTTTCGCAGTACTGGGCCAGCTCCTCCGCCTTTTCCTCAAGGTTTAACAGCTTCCCCAGCGTTCTGTAGGCGTCGGCCATTGTGTCCATTGTCGCCGTGATATGGACCGTCGGAATACCCACCTGCTCCATGATGGCGTCCATATCCTCAACAATCGTCCCCTTCGGCTCGCCCACATCAATGATGATCTGGGGGGCGATTCTGGCGATTTCTTCAAGATTTAAGTCGCCCTGGCCGTAAAACTGCCCGATGACCGGGAGGTTATAATACTTCGCGTCAATATAGGCTTCCGCTGAGGAGGACCATTTGCTGGCGGTGCCCACAAGCATGTCCGGCGCCAGCGCGAATAAAACGATCTGAGCCAGCGCGCCGGAAGCCGCCACGCGGGTAATATTAGCGGGCACCTCAACCTCGCGCCCAACCGAATCGGTAAATTTCACGGTGGAAGCATCTGTACCGCTGGGGGGCAGCGATTCCGACGGAGAGGCCGCCGGTGCGGGCGAAGTCGGCGCGGCTGCGTTTTGTCCGCTGCACGCGACGAGCGACAGGGTTAATAAAAGAGCTAGAAATACGGCGATGAGCTTTTTCATTTTTTTACCTCTTTTGCTACAATAAATTTGGAACTGGAGCACGGCGGCCAGCCGTGCTTCTTTCCATCTCATGCCTAAGCTACAATGAAGGGGTTAATTGGCCTGACGGTACCTCCTTTGGACTCATCACGTCCGCAACTGAAACAGTCAG